>JAYUXX010000112.1:0-2033 GCA_043752765.1 Saprospiraceae bacterium
TAAGTAATCGGGCACGAACATTATTGATGGCGAGGTCATATGACATCGTAGCAGGTGCACAATCAGAGCGATAACTGATAGGTTTTTCTTTTGGATTTACACCAGGTTGTTTGATATCCGGACCTGGATATGCATAAGAGCCAACTGATGCAAACATGATCAGTGATACAATTATGAGTGATATTCTTTTTTCCATAATACTTAGCTAATGACAAAGAATCAAAAAATGATACTTACTAAATTAAAATTGAAGGGAAGCTCCCAGGTAGATTCGACGTGGTAGTGTAAAAAAATCTGAATTTAAAACACCCCATTGGTACGATAAGAGATAGTTGTCCACATCAGAATCACGACCAGAGTCTCTGAGTGTTTGTATTGAAGATGCTCCTTCAGAAGTTGCAAGGAATCCATCATCATATGCGGAACCTGCTGCTGAATAAACACCGATAATATTACGTGTGTCCAACAGATTTTCTACCCGGAGGTAAACGTTCGCAAATAGTGGACTAGGACTATCAACGCCACCAATCCTGAATGATTTATCAGCTCTTAAATCAATACCGTAATTCCAGGGTAAGCGAGCCCCATTGATAGCTCCACCGATCCCGGTACTACCATACCGCTGTGGTTTCTGACGACGTGTATAAGGTCTTCCAGAAGCTGCACTGGCCTGTATATTGATACCTGCATCTGCAAAAACATCAGCGCCAAACCATTTAGGACCATTGTATGCACTACCTCTTCCATATCTGAAATCAATATTAGCCGCAATCCGATGTCTCTCATCAAATGATAGAGCTGATAAGTAACGCTGATTACCTCTTGCATTTAGATTCAGATCATTCTGCGTAGTCGCGCTTGAACCTGTACCATCTGCAAATTGCAGTGTATAAGCAAGTGTCATTTCAAGATTCTGAGTTCTGCGCAGATCATAACTGAAAGAAAATCCTTTGACTGTACCAAAATCCTGGTTACCAAAAGTTTTGTAACTGTTACCAGGTACGCCCGGTACAAACAAATATGTCTGTGTCTGAATCATATCTCTCAGCTCTTTATAGTAAGAGCTAAGCGTAATGGCACTGGAGTTTGTAATCTTTTGTTTGAACCCAACTTCAAAGTCAATTGTCTTCTCAGGCTTTAGATTAGGGTTATTTCTCGTTCCATTATCTTGAATTCCATCAGACCAGTAATAATAATCAAGAGCAGTTGCAATTGTATTGGAAGGTGGTCTTTGAACAAGTACGTCGTAATGCACGAAGAAGTTAGCCTCATCCGATATCGGGAATGAAAAGGCGAGACGCGGCATCCAGCTAATTTGTGGCTTATAATCTTCAAATGATTGTGAAGCATTGAATTCACGACTGCGAATATTTCTGTTAGCTGAATTTTGTTCAACATAGTAAGGATTTGGAATTTCATTACCTAAAATTTCCGATCCATCATTGACAGGAGTGCCTTGTGCAGTATACCACTGGTCACCATCCCGATATGCTCTTACGTCTTTAGATCCTTCTGAAACTACATAGACTTTCCAATCATCCTGCACTGCAACTGGTCTGACACCTGCATCCGGCAATTCAAAGAAATCGTTGGCTTTAATAATTTCATAGATTGAATACGGATCTTTTAGAACTTTTGTATTCGCATCATAGCGATCCACCCGAAGACCTATTCTGAAAATGATGTCTGTGAATGTGAATTTATCCTGAAAATATGCTGCGCTATAGATTGGCTTATTACCTGCCACAGGTAAGGTTCTTCTTCCTTCACTATCTTCAGTTGTGAAGAAGTCATCAAAAGTGGTATTAAAAGGAAGTTTATTCCCCAAATAATCATACCCATAATACGAAATCTGCTTTCTATCTGTGAGTTCGCTTGCAGCAAACATATCAAGACTTAGGTCATCCGGATTGAGGCCATCGATATTTACATACTGATTGCTTGTTTGACCTGTAAGATCACGCACTCTTTTATAGAACAAAAGGTTTGGCTGTTCTTCCACTAATGTTTGAAACGTCATAATCTCATAATCA
>JAYUXX010000113.1:0-2033 GCA_043752765.1 Saprospiraceae bacterium
GTATGCTTGATTTCAGGATAAAATGATCTCGTGTATATGAAGTGCACTTGCATAGGACCGATCTGATGATCTTCCATTTTCAATTTCCCTTCATTTGCCATCCGTTTCAATTCATCATACCACTCAATCATTTTACTGTCGATATATGGAATTGCTTTTTGTATCATCTGATCTGCATTCCCACCTTTCAGGGAAACACCCATCTTTTTGAGGTGGCCAAATCCTTCCACGATGTACTGAGTGATGTACCAATTGTCACGACCACCCGGAAACCAGGGCCATGCGCCGTTGGACATTTGCATTTGCGTAAGAGTTAAGATCGATTGCTGAGTTTCACTTCGCAATCTGTTCGTTTCAAAGAGTAGCGCTATATCTTTTTTCTGCGCAGTTTCTCCTAAGGCATCTCTCACCCATGGTGTTTCTTCCAGCATTGCTGACTTGAGTTCCTGATTCTTTTCAAGGTTACTCAACAAGGCATCGTCATTGGTATTCCGCCAGGTATCATACACTTGTTTGATAGAAGGATATTTTACTGCTATGTGAGATGCTAAGGAATTTGCATATACACGACTAAAAATTTGTTCTGCACATTCATGCGGATACTCCATCAGGTACGGCAACGCCTGAACTGCATACCATGCCGGAGAAGTAGTCATTTCCACAACATATTTATGATGATCAAGTGTGGTTGATGTATTGGATTGCATTGATTTAAAAACGAATGTTCTTTTCTCTTTCGCTTTAACAGGCAAAGGCAATGTCTCGGTGATAAGAATACGGTTAGTAACTACAGCTAACATAGCTTCTTCACCATCTGTAAAATTGCCTGCTGACGCAGACACCTGGTATTTCACAGGCTTGATCCATTTCCTTGGAACTACAACAATCCATGCTACCGGACTCGAACCTGCGGCATCAATGTTTATATCCTTACTGGTCGGGCTAATTTTCCAAAGAGAAGTCACATCTTCATTGGTAGCCGCATCAATGATTTTAAGTTGTGCAGATCCGGATTGGTCCTGCGTAGTCAGATTAGTGGTCTTTATTTGAAATGCAATCGTATCACCTTCTCTGAAAAATCGTGGTGGGTTAGGAAACACCATCAACTGTTTCTGAGTAACAGTCTCTGACTGTGTTAAACCAAAAGCTAGTGTTTTGGTGTGGGCTAGTGCCTGAAATTTCCATCGAGTCAGGCCTTCCTTCATTTTAAAGGAAAAACTAAGATTACCACTTTCATCAGTTTTAATCTGGGGATAGAAGAAAACCGTTTCCTCCAGGGCAGATCTAAGTGATGGAGGAGAAGGTGGTGGTGGTTGTGGTGCTTTTGTATCTACTACATCAGATTCCTCTTTTGCTGATGCATCCTGTCCTTTTGCCTGATTCATCGCTTCAGTTGTTGTAGGAGGAGCACTTTCAGCTTGCATTTCTAGATTGACAGCTCCACTACCATTTCTACTACGCACACCTTTCCCTAATCTGTAATATCCTCCATAGCCTCCTTCCGGATAATAACCATACACATTGATATCACGATACTGTCGATAAGCCACTTCATTCATTTGTTCAACCCAATGATAGGTTAAACCCCAATACTGAGAAGGTTTAGTAATAGATCCCGACACACCGATTTTCATAGCCGTGGAAGGATACAAACTCATTTCCCATTTATGTGGAACGAAAGCATCAAGGGATGCATCGTACATACTTAATAACATTTCTGCTGTGACTGCATCATTTTTAGAACCTTTTACGGTCATAGTCCAGGTCTCTTCATCACCAGGTTCCAATTTGTCACGCCACGTAGTAAGCTTAACATCCAAATCTTTATTTGACCAGGGGACCTGTATAAGATGTTGCGATTGATGAAAGCGGTTGTTATACACGGTCATAAAATGCATATAGATTCCACCCCTGTCATTCTCTGTAATTTTGATACTCTTATCATTGTAAGTTGGAAGCGGAAACCATGTTTTTGTGGTTGGATCAATTCTTCGTTCTACGACGCGAATAGTTTTTGACGCCGCCGACAAACC
>JAYUXX010000114.1:0-5144 GCA_043752765.1 Saprospiraceae bacterium
TCCAGGCACCTGTTTTCGCACAGAGATCACGAAGCAATATAAAAAGGAGTTCACAGAGAAATGCGCTGTAAGCTTCGTAATCTAAAAATGTTCGGCAAGCAATCTATGACAATGATGTATCCCCTGCTCTATCGTCACTGAATATCTTCAATGTATATAATATCTCGACCTGATACCTTTCTGTACTTACTCAACAATTTCTTCATCTTCATGCGTACTAAATTAGAATATCATTAAACGACTTTTCCAATATCCTGAGCCAACACACTTTGACTCTTCCACTCCCTGTACCCCCAGAATGAAATTAGGGTATACACTACAAACAATATTGAAAACAAATAACCCTGGCTCACATAGTATAAAAAGATCAGCATAAAATCCAGCACGATCCAGTAAATCCAATTATGCAAATCTTTTTTGATCAGTAATACTGTAGCCCACACAGAAGCCACTGATATCAAGGTGTCCAGATAACCAAACCGGGCACTGGCATATTTGATTAATATCCACGATAGCGGAATACTGATCACAAAACATATCCCTACAGCAAGTGCATGATACTTTAATGGAGAAACTATGATAGGTTTTTGATGTCCTTCAGCTTTCCCTTTCATCCAATTCCACAATCCAATAAACCCCATGACGATATAGAACAACTGCAGAATACCATCAGCTATAAGTTTGTAGTCTGAAAAGCTCTTCCATGCAATCGCCGCTGAACTTATCACACCAAGTATCCAGCAAGAAGGACGCTCATAAGCTGCCAGAATAACGTAGAGAATGCCTGTGACAAGACCTAGCCATTCTATCCAGTCCTGCGTTGCAATTTGATCCAGCAAGGCAGATAGCGTCATGTTGTCAGAATAAATTATCTGAAAATTACTTCGTCAGATTAAACTTGTATTGAAGAACATACACGATCGGGTTGCGCGTCTTAGGATTCTGCTGTTTCAGGATCACATCGATGTCGGTTGTTTCACCGAGCTCTTTATCCTTGCTGTCAAAGATGGCCTTGATCGTTCCTTTATCACCGGGCTTAAATACTTTAAACTGAGGCCACTCCAGTGTAGTACACTCGCAGGAAGTGATGATCTCGAACTCAATCGGCTGATTTCCGGTATTGGTAAACTGAAATGACATCTCACGCTTATCTCCTTTCTTTATAGTCCCTAACTCTACTATCTTCTTGTCGAAGGTGAGCTCGAACTTTGGATCCGCAAGTGAAACGGTCCCTTTGTTAGAAGGACTAACTACAGAATTATTCAGTTCTTTTTTTTTTTGATCGCCGAGGTCAGATTTTTTAACCTCGATCGTCGTAGGACCGGCTATGATCTTGAATTCTGTTCGTCGGTTGAAACGGTGTTCGTCATCCGTACAATCAATTCCATTGATGCATTGATTGAGAATTTCATTTTCACCGTACCCTACTGCCTCAATTCGATTATCTCTTACACCTTGATCTACAAGCCAGTTTTTAGCAGACTGCGCACGACGTTGAGAAAGGCGCTCATTGTATGCATCATTTCCGCGAGAGTCCGTATGAGAAGACAATTCGATCACGAGGTCAGGATATTTCTTCATCAGACCAAGCAAGAAAGTCAAATCTTTTTCGGCATCGATCTGGATCTTGTCATCATCAAAATCGTAATAGATATTATTGAGTCGAATGGGTTCATTGATTGTCACAGTTTCCATACCTGACTGATCATCCGGCTTTTTAGTCATTTTCACCGTCCGCTTGAGTGTGTGATTAGCAATCAGACCGATCGTGTTGAACTCAAATTCGGAAGGAGCATATCCCTGTCTTTCGATCAGCACTTTGTAAGATTTATCCTGGTCCAGTGCAAATTGGAAATCATGGATCTTATCATTGGATTGCTGAACAGATTTTCCTGTTTTACCGCGGTCTACTTCAAACACAGTAACCTTTGCTCCGAGAATTGGAGTTGTACCCTCATAAACACTTGCGATCAGATCAATGACAATCTCACGGATATGAAACTGATAGATATCATCACAACATGTTTTTGATTTGACAGAACGTGCATCTTCATCAGGGCGATTAGAAACTAAAAAGCCCAGTTTGCCCGCCTCATTTACACTGAAGTAAAGATCGTCGTATGATGAATTGTAACCGGCTCCCATGTTCTCTGCTTTACCCCAGGATGTACCATTCCATTCAGAACGGAATACATCGAATCCACCTAACCCAGGATGACCTGTGGAGGAGAAATAAAGTTTATTGCCGAGGAAGAATGGACTTTCATCATCCAATGAAGTATTTATAGTGGAACCTAAGTTAACCGGGATGTCATATTGATCATCGGAGATACGATCCGCATAATAGAGATCATAGCCACCACTTCCACCGGGAATATTTCCGGAGAAAAACAAAACTTCTTTACCATAGAGTAATCCGGGTGTAGGATGTTTCACCATGTATGCGCCATTGATACCGGTAAGCTCTACAGGAGCACCCCAGTCACCACCTTTCTCCTGGCTCATAAATATTTTGCTCTCAGTCAAGTCGTTTCCGGTAAGCAGAGAACGAGTGAAAAACATTTTAGTACCATCAGGCGAAAGACTCGGATTACCTGTATGATATCCTTCACGATTTATTTTATCTGCAAGCGGTTTTGCTGCATCCCATTCACCGTCTTCTTCTGGTTTGGAATTATAAATTTTAAAGAAATAATCACCTTCATTACCATCTAATACAATCAATTCTTTTCTGCGGAAAGAACCAAAATAAAGTTTGCCATCACGACCAAGGAAAGGCGATGAATCTGTGTATGATGAATTCACTGATTTGCCTGCATTTTTTACAACCAGGTCGATCGGAGGTTTGGATTGAACAGCCAGTTGTATTCCTGCTACTTCATTGTCAGCAAGTGCAAGAAGACTGTCATTGACATTCAATCCTGAATAAAAATTGAATGCATCGATAGCAGCCTGATAATTTCCGTTGATCTTAAGAACCTGCGCATATTGAAATACGGTCTTTGGATATTTGACACCCTGATCTTTTTCAACGATCCTTTCAAGCCATCTTTCTGCACGAATGAAATCGCGGATCTTAATTTGAAGTTCAGCAATCGTCACGGCCATATCCGGATCCCTGACCTCTTTATAGGCATTTTCATACCACTCGAGTGCTGTGTAATAATCGCCGATCGCCAGGCTGGCTTCCGCTGTTTCGATCATCATATGTACCGGAACCTCGTCTACCGGCTGGGCATACAACTGTGACCCTGTAGTCAACAATACGATCAATAAGAAAATCTTGCTCAACTTCATAATTAGAATCTAGGACAAAAGATAATTGGATCGGGTTTAGGCCTTTTAAAAATCTTCCCTATGTACTGGGCTGCAAGTTCAAAACCACCTGATCCACCACTGGCACTTGATAATCTTGAAATATTCACATCATATCCCAACATCACTCTGATCTCTTTAATATCTGCACCTAACATAATCTGAACTGCATCCCCAATACCAGACCCGCTGCGGTATCCGATACCACCTTTGAGGATGATTTGTTTGGCTTCATTGTAGAGATAATCAAAATGGCCCTGAACTACTAACGTACTTTGGGGACTGCTTAGGATTTTCTGGTAGGTAATATTTGGTGAAAAACGCACTTTATCTGACATCGCCGTTGAAAATCCAACCTGGCCATGAATTCGTGGATCGAGACGATAGTTTCCACCCGAAGCAAGTGAAAAATCAGGTTTGCCAAATTTCCCGGCAGCGACACCTATGTTAAATTCGTCGGTTTTATTCAACTTGGAAGAATACCGGAGACCTCCTACGTGATCGAGAAAACCTTTTTTCATCATTTCTATGCTCTCCATAGTCTCAGTCCCACTAATGAGAAAATCTTCAAAGATCAGCTTCGTAGGATCTTTAATCTCCCGCTGGACTGATCCTGTCTGGTAGGCAATCGAAAGCACCTGGCTCCCTTCTTTATTCAAAGCCAGATGATAGGCGGCACTGACCTTGAAGGAAGATTGAGTAATACCTGCAGTGCCGGATTTATCTGTATAAAAAAATAAACCTACACCCACCCAATCTGTTTCCTTGAAACCCCGGATGACAGGAACATCTACTGAAAATGTTGGCGTTGTATACGCAGCCTTCCCAATTACGCTTCGGTATTGATCCCTGTAGAGTCCAGACACCCTATATGAGCCGTAGAAAGCTCCTGTGTTTGCCGGATTAAAGGCAAGCGGTGTCATCTGGTGAAGTGTAAAATGAATATCCTGGCTTTGGGCCAGTTGAAAACTAAAAGTAAATATCAGGACGTAAATAAAACGTGTAGGGAGTCGATGTATCATCATATAATCTATAAGCGATCTTTCAACCGGTTTTATGATCTAATTTGCCTGCAAAATATCAATAATTGGCGTTTTACACCCCTGATGTCGCTTAAAGCCCGAATTAAGTCTGCGAATATCTTGCAGTCTGTCAGTCTGTTGTTGATTTTGCTCCTGCAATCAGCTTCGGGTATTTCGCAAAAAGATTCGATTGGCTTTTGGGATTATCCCCCATCCATCGATAAGGGACGTTTTTTCACAGCAGCCGGGGCAGGCTCTGTAGCCTATGCGGGAGCACTGATCAGCCTCAATGAATTGTGGTACAAACAATATCCGCGGACTTCATTTCACTTTTTTGATGATGCCCGTGAATGGAATCAAATGGATAAAGCAGGGCATATGTTCACGGCTTATTTCGAAGCGGACTGGATCTATGGCATCACCCGGTGGACGGGTATGAAGCGAAAGCCTGCGATCCTGACCAGTGCACTCGTAGCCACGGGTTTGCAGGCAACTGTCGAGACGCTGGATGGATTTTCTTCAAAATGGGGTTTTTCAGTTTATGATTTTGCGTCCAATATCGGTGGTAGTGGTTTATGGGCCGTGCAGCAACTTGTATGGGATGAACAGCGGATCCGGTTGAAAGTATCTTCTACATACCGTACGTATCCTTCGGAGATGATAACAGGTATCGATGGTGCCAGTACTACACTCAGGACAAGGACTGATGATCTGTATGGTAAAAATATTTTCCAGTCATTTCTCAAGGACTATAATGCGCAAACGATTTGGTTGTCGGTCAATCCATCTTCATTCATGCGTGAGGAA
>JAYUXX010000115.1:0-2028 GCA_043752765.1 Saprospiraceae bacterium
GTACAAATAGCTCCATAAGAAAGTCGGCCCTGACTTGCAAATGCAATTCCCTCAGCTATACCTCTAAGATTTGCTTCATACTTGCCGGGAGAAACAGATTTGCGTAGCTGTGCATGCATTACAGCAGTAATTTTCATTGCTTCTTCCATCTGCTCTATCTCATCTCTTGATTTGATTATACGCTGATTGATCACGGCATGTACCAGGTCCATCGATTGGCCGTTTTGGATTTCATCAATACTTTTGTCAAGTATTTTCGATAAATACAAAACTCTGTCAGCGTGATAAGGAGGGAGGAAATGCACTTTTTTTCCTTTCAAGGTATTTGCAAGACTATCAATTGTTGCATGTTGTTCTACTCCAATATCTCTTGCGCGTTGTGCCATGGAGGGTTGAGGTCCCATCCAAACGATCTCCTCCATATCAGCATCATGGCCATAAAGAATGGATACACCTTGATCGGCATCGATCACTCCGGCGAGACCCGGTTGAGCTATTCCAAAATAATAAAGGAAAGTACTATCCTGTCTGAATGGATATGTATTGCCTTTATAATTGAATGGTTGTTCGATAGCGCCCGGAAAAAGTAATGTGCCGCTGCCCATAACATCCATAAGCGATTTACGACGTGCCACATACACGGAAGGATCAAATAGTTTCATAGTCTGGGAAGATAAGGAAAGGAAGTGCCTATTTTATTTTCTCTTAAAAACATACACTTTAAACTCTGATTGGGGTTGATATGAGGCTAACGCATCATCCCATACCATCAGCCCGGGTGCATCCGGTCTGATCTCTGCAATGCCAATAGTCGAATAGCGTGATTCAACCCAACTCATCAGCTCATTGAACATTTGTAGTTTATCATATCCTGGAGTCCATGAGCCTGTGGAAGTGTTCCATACGATGTACTCCGGAAGACAGGTTTCCACTTCTTTCAAATATTCCTGTTGCATCGCAGGTGAGGTTTCAGGATCCGATAAGAGCGGATACATAAAGAGATGTTTCGAACATCCTTCACGTTTTGCGGCTACGAGGACTCCTGGCTCTGAACCCATAATGCCGATTTTGCCATCTTTCGAAACGCGTTTTGATAATTCATTTCCGATTTGTTCCAATTCGGGAAACATGTTTTGATTATATGCTTTCTGATGGATGCTGGCATAATTCGGTTTGAAGAAATAATCTCGTTGACTGATGAGAGGTATCAATAAGAATAACAGGGCTAATCCAACACCAACGACATATCCATGTTTGCCGGATTTTTGTACAATCCAATATAACGACACAGCCGCTAACAAGGCTACTCCGGGTATGGCAAGAATAAAATAGTGATTATAAAAGGCCGCACCGATCGCTACACTAGCCAATCCCAGGATGAAAAAGAGAATTCCAAACCAAATGGCGGCTTTTTTAAAACCTGACAACCCTATCAAAATTAATCCCGCGAATGATGCAATCCATAGCACCAAAAAGTGTTCAGTAATCATGGGGATTATGTTCCTGAACAGCTCCCACCTTGTAGCCTGGAAATTGGCTCCCATGCCAGTCGGCTGAACGAAGGACCAAAAATACAATTCATCAAATCGGTCCGTCATTCCAAAATATCCAACTGTAAGAACGACCGGCAATATTCCTCCTATCCCTAATAAAATCCATTCTAAAATCGGCAGCCTGGTATCTGCAATTGGGTTCCACCGCCATCGAATAGGCCACCATATAATAGCTGCTAATACTCCAAACACGACACTTTGTTGTTTGATGATAAAAGCAAATCCAAGCAACAGTCCTGCTATGAAAAAGTAAAATTTTCGTCCTGAAGTTATGCTCTTCCAGAATAGTAAAAAGCCACCTAATACAAACGGCAACAACAACTGAGTGGCATGGGCTGCGAAGCCAACCATATTAGAGGTACAGGCAAGAATTAAGAAAAACGAGGTGGCAATGGTTGCCACAAAACGATTGAAAAGATGATGGAGCAGGAAATAAAAACAAATTGCGGAAACAACATTTGCCAACAACAATCCT
>JAYUXX010000116.1:0-5132 GCA_043752765.1 Saprospiraceae bacterium
GTTCTAAATTGATTGTGTGTATACAATAAAATAAGTGTGTCCTGGTAATCGATAGTTTCATCTAACCATGCAGTTTTTAATTGCCAGTCAACTTTTTTACCCTGATGATTCCATTGTAGTGAAGCCCGCAGACTTTTATCCTGTTGACCGGCCTTGCTATTGGATTGTGTAGATGTAGGGGGGACCTGGCGTGCTGTAGCCTGATACCAGACCCGGCTTGTTAAAGATTGGTTTTTGTTGAGCTGAACAAAGATTTCCTGAAGTATACCATGATTCTTCAAGCGATGATGAACCTGGTTATGCTCAGATTGACCTTTTCCCAGTCTGAAGCGAAAATTATTTTCGGCAGCCTGTGCAAACAGGCGTGATGAAAACCTGATTTTTTTAAATCCATAATCCAGCTGGACTTGAGCTAAGCGATTACCCCAACTACCCACCATGGTTTTGAAATGTATGGCATCCGTAAAACTGACATGATCATTTGAAATAGATATTAATCCACCTACAGCTCCTGATCCAAATGCCGCACCATGGCCACCATAATGAATAGAAGCTTCGTCAATAAAAGCTGACGGAATGAGTGAAAGATCTACAAGTCCCAACATTGGATTTCGGAGAGGGATACCATTCCACAGGATCTGAGTATGTGCCGCTCCTCCACCTCTGATTCCAAGAGTAGCAAGTGTTCCAGCACCGTAGGATCGCACGAAAAGAGGGGTTTGCGAAGAAAGCAGAGAAGCTAGATTATCATGATGTTTTCCTGCAAGGACCTGACTATCGATTCGATCGGAATGTTTTCCTATATCTGTCAAATCAATTCGCTGAGCAGTCACCTCAATTTGCTTTAATTGCAAGACCGTATCCATTTGAGCATTAAGATGACTCATGAATATCAAAAATTGCAGAACTGCAAATCCTACAACCACTTTCACTTTGTGAGCCAACGACCCCTGCATAAGTCAAAATTATAACTAATCGACCCAAATGCTTTTGGAAATATACTATTCGCTTATACGGCTACAATTCGCTCTCGGATTGCAATCCCTGTGGCAAAGTCTCCAAATGAGGTGAACTAATCAAGACTAAATCTCACTTAGTCGATTAACCCCCCCCTGATGCAACCTTTAAAAGCAATTTTGAGTCTTGTACTGAAACAACAAGACCTTAGATGGAAAACCTTACTATTCTTTTTTTTCTCGTTATTTCATCAATATCTCCTTTACTGGCCCAAAATCCAGAAACGGGGTTTGGTGGTATGGTGATCGATGAAAATCGCCAACCTGTTTCATTTGCCACTCTTGCAATCTTTAACCTGACAGATTCTTCAATGGTTAAAGCAGGATATACACAGGAGGATGGATCTTTCTTGCTTACTCATCTTGCAGCTGGCACATATTTTTTGAATATATCATTCGTTGGCTATGATACCTATGTAAAGTCTCCAATTGAAATAACGAGCAATACAATTACAAAACTCGAAACAATAACCCTTTCGCCTTTTGCAACAGAATTAGGAGAAGTTGTCGTAACCACAACACGACCACTTGTAGAAGTCAAACCTGATAAAACCGTATTTAATATTGAAAGCAGTTCGAATGCTATAGGTAATAACGCGCTTGAACTTTTACGCAAAGCTCCGGGTGTAGTTGTGGACAACAATGAGCGACTTATGCTCATTGGAAAAAGTGGAGTGAAAGTGTATATCGATGGGAGACAATCTATCCTGACTGGAGATGACCTTGCAAATTATTTAAAAACGCTTCAATCTAATCAGATCGAGGCCATTGAAATCATCACACAACCTTCGAGCCGGTATGAAGCTTCGGGCAATGCAGGAATCATCAACATTCGTTTGATTAAAGATAAGGCGATCGGTACAAACGCAAATCTAAGTATGGGTTATAATCAGGCTATCCATGGCCGCTTCAATGGGAATCTTCATGTGAATAACCGTAGCAAAAACATAAACGTTTTTGGTAATTACAATTATTCTAAAGGTGAAGGAAGTGATCACAATATTTTTAAACGTACCACTCCTGATCTATTTACAGATCAACGAAATTTCGGCTCAAATAATTTCGAAAGCCATTCCGTTCGTGCAGGAATTGATGTCACAGCGGGCAAAAAAGCAACCGCAGGTATTTTGTTTGATGGGTTCATCAATGATGATGTGGTTCGTAACACGATCAACACGCTTCTTTTTACTTCAAAAAATGTTCCACCCACTGAATTACTTATAGCTCAAAATATTGTAATAAATGCACGTAATAATTTTAATATAAACGGCAATTATAAACTTGATAATTCGAAAGGCACAGTATTAAACCTGGATGTAGACTACGGTACTTATTCCAGTGACGGAAATTCGTATCAGCCCAATAATTACTTTGATCCTGCGACAGGAGCACTAACTGAGTCACGGATTTTTTCGTCCAATACTCCAACAACAATTGATATTAAAACGCTTAAGATTGATTTTGAAAAAGCATTGTGGGGAGGAAATGTCGGTGCCGGAGGAAAACTAGCCCTAGTGAACACAGATAATAATTATGAATTTTTTGATATCATAGATGATACTCCTGTCCTGAACATAGATCGTACGAATCGTTTCACCTATGATGAAAATGTCAATGCAGGTTATCTGAATTATAACAGGCAATGGAAGAAAATTGGTTTACAGTTAGGCGTCCGCATGGAACAAACGGATTCAAAAGGTGAACTAACAAGTTTGAATAATCAAAATGATGAGACTGTTAAACAGGACTATGTTGATTTCTTTCCAAGTGGTGGTATCACCTACATGGTCAATCAGAAGAATAGTTTACGGTTGACCTATAGTCGCCGGATTGATCGTCCTAATTATCGCGACTTAAATCCGTTTGAATTCAAACTTGATGAACTGACTTTTCAAAAAGGAAATCCGTTTCTGCGTCCACAATATTCGAATAGTTATCAGTTAGGACATACGTTTAATTATACGTTGAACACGAGTCTTACATATACACGAACAAATGACCTGATGACGGAGATCACGGATACTGCGAGTATGCGAGCTGCTTTCATCACGATTGAAAATATTGCCCAGCAGGATGTGGTTGTAATCAGTGTGAGTTATCCTTTCGCCTTGTCCAAAGCATGGAATGCATTTGGTAACGCGGGTGTATCTAATACACATAACAAGGCTGATTTTGGAAATGGTAAAGTTGTGGATATCCAGGCAACCACCTTCAATATTTACATGCAACATTTATTTGCACTTCCCAAAGCATTCCTATTTGAAGTTTCAGGTTGGTATAATTCTCCGGGCATTTGGGGGGGCAATTTTGCTTCTGAGGAGATGTGGAGTATTGATGCGGGTATTCAAAAGAAACTCTGGAAAAACAGAGCAAATATTAAACTTGGCATACAGGATATTTTCAAGAGTATGAAATGGGCAGGAGTTAATAATTTCGGCTCATTGGCTATGGAAGCAAGAGGTGGATGGGAAAGCCGGGCTGTTAAATTAAACTTCACCTACCTACTCGGGAATAGCGAATTAAAAGGAAGCCGCAATCGCAGTACAGGACTTGAGGATGAATCCAAACGGGTGCAGTCCGGAAAAAATTAATACACACTAAAAACAATTAAAACAAAAGGGGACTGATTTATATCTGTCCCCTTTTGTTTGGATGGCCTGTTGGTTATGTTTTTGTTTCATCCCTATCAGATCAAACGCTAATCATGTGCATTTATTCGAAATACACGTACTAATTCAATACGCTTGTTACTTACTTTGTCGAAAACAAATCTGTAATCATCCAACTCTAATTCTTCTCCCATCTCAGGAATTGTACCTGAGGTCATCACAATATACCCGGAGAGTGTTTCATACTCCCCTTCCGGAAATTTTAGTTGGGGAAATTTTTCATTTAAATAATCGATCTCGAGTCGGGCGGAAAACAAGAATTCCGTGTCACTAATTTTTTCTTCAATATATTCTTCCTGGTCGTGCTCGTCTTCTATTTCGCCAAATATTTCTTCTGCAATATCCTCCAGTGTAATTATACCTGCTGTTCCACCATATTCGTCAACTACCACTGCAATATTATTTTGTTGACGAGTGAATGATGTCATGATATCCAATACACTCGTAACCTCAGGAACATATTGAATCGGGATGATCATAGATTTGACATCTTCCTTCCCGTTCCATAAACTTTGGTGATGTACATATCCAAGTATGTTATCAATATCTCCTTCAGAAATCAAAATGCGTGAATGACGTGTTTCTACAAAATGTTTTTTTAGTTCCGCTAATCCCACTTCTATATCCACATGCACAATTTCTGTTCGAGGCACCATACAGGCCTTCGCCTTAAGATTCTTTAATTGCAATGCATTTTTAAACATGTCTGCCTCCATAGAGTCCTGGTCATTGGCGAAGGATCCATCTACGAAGTCCTGAAGATCAATTCTGGTATACACATCCTCAACATCGTGAACTGTAGTTCGAAAAACGTATTTCAACAAAAGATTGGCAAAAGAAATAAGAACCCATGCAGGGAACCGAAAAATCCACTGAAAGAATACCATTGGATACGCTACAAGTAAGAGGGCCCTGTTAGCAAATAATCTGAAAATAATCTTGGGAAGAAATTCGCCGAAAATAAGCATCAGGATCGTTGCGAAGACTGCAATGATGATAAGTCTAAGTGATTCGGATTCAACCCAGGGGTAGAGTGCCGGCTCAATAAGCCTCGTCATGGTGAATGTAAAAATGACAAGCACAAAATTGTTACCTACTAAAATGGCGCTGAGAAACTGTTTAGGTTTTTCGTAAAACCGAGAGATTAATTTACTTCTGTGCGTCCCCTTATCCCGTTCAATTTCAACTCCTAACTTGTTGGCTGTAATAAATGCAATCTCACTTCCCGAAAAGAAAGCGGCCAGTATTAACGTAAGAAGAATAAGAAGAATGAGGGAAACCATGTGATACAAATATAGGCAGGTATCGGTGAACATAGGAAAATCATGTCACCATAGCGTAGAGACGCAATCTGTATCTGTAGAGATGCAATGCATTGCGTCTCTACGTTCACAGATATAAATTACATTGGGTTATTCTTCACGTGTCATTTGGCCGGAAACTGCCT
>JAYUXX010000117.1:0-5119 GCA_043752765.1 Saprospiraceae bacterium
TGCAAACATCACGGCATCGATCCCGAAAAATGGCTCACGGATGTCCTAAACCGTATCAATGACCATAAAGTCAGCCAACTGAAAGAACTGATGCCACAAAACTGGAGACCCGCGACGGATAAAAACCCGGCAAACCCGGAGGAACAAGCACTCTGATGCCCAAAACGCAAAGGTAGGGGTCATCAGGGATAGAGCAAGATGGCCTTCGTCGTAGGCTTACGCAATTGCATCATTCTTATATCGCGAAGAAAATTTATCAAATTAAAATCCCCGTACTAGCGTATTGCTTTTACAGGGATTGACTTTTTAATGAAACTTGCATTACAAGCCGGAATCAAAGGAACGGGGTTCGTCGTGAATCTTTACGGGATAAATTAATTTAGAGAAGTTGAAGGGGTAAGGGACTTTCGAGTTTCAAGGGGATTCTTTTGGATTCCAGCTCTGGCACTTGTTATTCCTTCGAAAATTCTTTAACCTAATCGTAGAAAATCAACTTTCAACCTCTTACAAACTTTCCATTCCAAATTTTATTTTTGGTTCTTAGAACGATATAGTATAGTCCTTTTGGCAAATGACGCACATCTATAACTGTTTGCGCTTCATATTCTATCTGAGAAACAGGATTGACTTCTCGACCCGTCGCATCGAATATCATAATATATTGAATTTCTCCAGCTATTTTAAGATGAAGTTCCTCTACTGCTGGGTTAGGCCACATCTTTATCACTCTCTGATCCGAAAGTTCGTGCGCCGTTCCTCCAGAGGTATTACAGGGTGGATCTAGTGCTTCAAGGTTGTAGTTAGCGAAATTTGGGACAAAATAAATCGTGCGTGCCGGAAGTGTGATAGCGTGTTGCTCTACATTGCAAGCTATTCCCGGCTCGTCGGGATTGTGGATGACGTGCAACACATTGTTGCTGTAAGATGTAATGACATAAATTCTCCCATCAGGACCGGGCATCATCTGAAAAAAGTTAGTCGGATGAGGCGATAGCGTCCCATCATATTCTGCTACTACTACCATACTTGATGCCAAATCCGATGCCCAGAGATCGTATTGCTGTATCATGCCACCAGAAGTCAGGTAAAGAAAACGACTGTTTGGAGATGTAGCAGTACCGTAACCACCAAATGGATTGGAATCCCAGTCTAAATATATGGGCCTGGAAAATGTGCCATTGCATCGGTCAAAATCCAACATCAACAATCCATCCTGAGAATTGCGAAAATACTTGTTACCGTCTTGTGAAAATGCAGCTTGGCTTCCCCAAAAGGCGCTATCTATTTCTGAAAAGACATTCTGCGTGCCTTTATACTCTACCCCTTCAGGGGTAAGGAGGCTAACGTGAATCCCATTGCTAAATCGCCGCGGTACTACAATCCACCAATCCCGTCCATTCCCGTGGCGAGTAGCCGTGACATAGTCTCCTAAATAAATAGAGTCGCTCAGTATAGGATTATTTTTTGAGATAACTATGCCATCTCCTCCATCACCTGTAGCATCCAAAATAGAATACATTAAGTTCATCGGATCGTGAAAATAATCATCATCCCTGATGTGGAAGAGGTAATAAAGACTGTCGCTACCAGGCTTCGGCAAAAAGATCGTAGGTTGCCATAAAGGATAGCTCACTATAGCACAAAATCCATTGAAGACTTCACCAGGGTTGAGTGTATCTCCATTCAACATAAGTTTATGCTTCCGATTGATGATTCGACAACCATCGGTATATGCGACTAAACAGCCATCTTTATCTGAAATCGTAGCCTTCGGTCTGTCAATAATATAGTCAGTAAGGGTTAATGACAACGGAGAGTCATTAAAATCCATAACAACACCACCAAAAGGATAACCACTCGGGCTTGGGGTGATTTTCCCATAACCAATTGTCCAAACATAATCATGCTTGAGTTGAGAGAAAGCAACGGGACCTGTGGCAATCAGGAAGGTTGAGATAAGAATAATCTTCTTCATAAAAATAAGTGACTGTCCACAACCTGAGGTCGTGGACAGTCAGATAGGTTTGTAAATTCAGTGTGAAACAGAAATTTTAGCAGTACCAATGATTGAGCCCGTTTGATCTGTAAGCACAACCCAATACAGCCCAGCGGAATTGGATGTAAAATCCAGATAGACCGTGGACATGTCAGGAGCAATAATTTGTGTTTTCATTTCTTGTCCATGCAGATTGTATACGGTGAGCAAGCCACTTCTATTGCGTAGGTTAACCTCTGCAATATCTGTAGTTGGATTGGGTGTTACTTGAAGGGTATACACTTCTCTCAAAAACGGGCCTTTTTTGACGTTAATTGCCTTATGGTTATTTTCATCATCACTCCGATACAAAGTTTGGTCGCAGTGAGCCAAAAAACTAACAACTTCTTCCGTGGCATATCCAATTGTTGCAGGGTTTGCTTGTGCTATAGAGAGTGCTTGTTGATATAAAGCCAGTGTGATAGGTTGGCCAAGCAAACGGCGAATACGTAACTCGTTGAGAATTTTTCTTGCCGATTCATATGGAAACGAGGCTACAATACCTGCGTTATTTGACAATACGCTTTGCAACATTATATTCAATTGTTGACTTCTGGCATTTTCGAGTGCCATCTCGTATCCGGCATTTGTGGCTGCTTGAAGCAAAAGCATTGAGCGTTGATCATACCACTCATTCGCGAGGTTCTCAGGATTGGAATAATCTATACTTCCGTCTAATTCAGATAGTTCTTCAAATATTAACCAAATAGAAGTTCGATAAGCATCCAGAACAACTTGATCAGGGGTCGAAATATACAATGCATTGCGTATTTGTTGCGTAATTTGACCAAAAGAAGCAATCGTCGTGGAACTAAGGTTATTAAAAAACGTTTCTTCAGGAGAGCCAATTGGTCGCAGTTCTGGGAAAATTAATAATTTGGTATATACGTCTCGTTTCAATTCCCAAAGTTCGGTTCCGGAGAGTGTAGAAGTGCCACCTACCATTTCTATTTCATCATGGGTAAGAGTTTTTTGTTGGACCTCAAAAAGTTGTTCGCAATAATCAAGAGGCACATTTCCTTCATGGAACCAATTTATGTTATTTGGGTCAGGATGAAGTTTTGCATTTGGTGGTAGCCATGGAAGCACATTGCCTTCTGGAACAATAAATTCAGACTTAAGTGGATTCCCAAGCAAAACTTTGGCTGCCCCATTAACACAAGCATTTGGGTCTAGTGACCAATTATTACCCTTACCATATTGAATACCAATTTCCGCTAATATGCTCAATCCAACATCATGATGATTGATGTAATTTTCTCGAAATTTTACGTCATTAATAGCATGGAAATCAAAGCCTATTAATGTTTGGTCTACAGTATTTTCACAAATGTCCATGTTCTTTATGTTGTGAATGTAAATACCATGCTTCATGGCATTTTCGCCTATTGCTAAATCAGCAGGAATTGCAGTACAAGTGTTTCCTTTAACAACATGTCCAGTGGAAAGTGTCTGTACCTCATTGCTTATTATTGTAATACCCTTGTTTGAGTTTGGGAGAGTACTTATAGTTCCAGCATAAACTGTATTGTTATCAATCAACAAATTATCTGAGTTACCCGTATGGACATAAATACCATTGGCAAAAGTCTCGGCAGAGTTAAAAGTAATGTTGTTTAAAGATATTTCAGCCACATTAGTAGCATCAACAAGATCCGAAACATCGATACAAAAAAAGCTAGAAGGATCTGCATCCATCGTGAAAATATTCTGGGAAATTAGGCATTTGACCCCTTGATTGTTTTGAGGGCGATCTATAGTTATTCCAAATACCCAAGTGTTTTGATCAATATTAAAGTTGTTTTCAACTATAGAAATTTGTTCAGCATTTGCATTCTGAAAAGACTCAATGCCTTCTATCCATGCGCCATTGAATGTGTTAAAGTGAGCAGTTAGATTTGAACCAGTCGCGCTAATTGCAATATATCCATTTAATTGGAATCTGCAATCGGTGGCACTAATCGTGCCATCGATTGCCAGTATACCATTTAAAATAATGTCTTGAAAAGTGTTGTTGATTGAAAGAACCGTACTAGACGTTGAAATAAGGCCGTATGTCAAACAGGAAAAAATATTTGGGGTATTTTTTTCTCCTATAACTGTGGTAACCTGCGAATATTTTATCCCTGCATATGCAAGGGGATATTCGAGCATTATAAACGGAGGGGCTAGTGAGCCGACCCTGTTAGCAAGGGATGCAGTTTGCAAAAAGGTGTTTTGCACAATGGCAGCATTCAGGATACTTCCGTTTTGACGGAGATTGCTAATACCTATATGGTTATTACGGAAGGTATTATTTACAATAGAGTAACCTGCGTTCATTTCATCCAACTTGAGACCAATATATGCATCTTCTACATTACAAGATCCAAATGTAAAATACAATTTCCCTGTGGCGCCTGATGCATTAATAATGATGCCTTGCCACATCTCATTGCAACCAAAGAAATTACAGTTAATAAAACTGATCTTCATCAGGACATTTCCAACTGGAGAAATATTAATACGAGCATCTCCATGCATTTTAAAAATACAGTTAATAAATCTAACATTTTGAGTAATGGTGTACACACCAGCAATTTCAATAGTTTTATTTTCTACAATGCCGTTAGTAGGAATTCCTGCGTTATCGGGGATTCCTCCTCCATCCCAACAATAACCGGGTGAACAAGGATATTGGCCATAAGTATAACAAGTTCCAGCGCCCCCATAACAGCTTGCAGATAAGTTTAGGTTTGGTGGGCAAGGATTATATGGCATTGGTTCAGTGCTTTGGGCTTTTATTGTGAGCTGAGAAAATAGAATGCCCAAAAGCAAGAGCATAAACCAACTAAAACATGGTGCAAAAAAAGTTTTCATGCAATAAAATTTGAATAGTGAAAAAAGAGGTGAATGCCATCGTAAGATGTCGGAATAGAATCTTTTTGCAAAAAAGCAGTCAAGAGATTAAAGAAAATTATTAATATAGGTGTATGAGTTCTATTAATTGGTAACTGTTTAGCACCCGCCGGAGGCGGGTTATGAGAAAATTGGAATAAAACATAACTTGTCGTTTCAAAAACAATTGAGTTGGAACTGCCTACC
>JAYUXX010000118.1:0-2007 GCA_043752765.1 Saprospiraceae bacterium
TGAAATTCAAAACGATGATCAGGCCGGTTGAATATTACCGTTTCGAACAAACCAAGTGTAATATTCTGGCGCGGTTTAAAACTCAAATAGTGCGCAGCCATATACTTTTTAGGCACGGGGAGATTGGTGCCTTGCGCACTTTCAAAATCATCTGCAGAAAGCTCGGCAAAAATGTTTTGATAATGAAATTTCCAAATCCGTGTATTAATCTTTAAGGAGAAAAAAGGAGTAGAAAAATCGGAAAGAAATAATGACCGAATTCCATCTCCGATAAAATGTTGATTGTGGCCTAATTGGAATCCCATATATTTTCCGAGGTCAACACCTACGTATGCATTTGCTAATAAAAAATCACGGCCATCGGTAATTTTTAAAAAGGCGCTTTGATAATTTTTATAAAAACCTGCTCCGGGTACAACACCAACATCGTCTGTAAACCGATTGATATAATTGGCGTATCGGACCTGGCTATCATAGAGGCTTGTAGAAAAGTACACGTTATGTCCGATACCTCCCCGCAAACTCAATCCGCGTTGGTTGGTAAATGTTGTGATACCCTCCTGGGTTTCTCTTCCACCGCCAAGACGAATCATGGGGTTTACGCGCAAATAAAAATCTTTTACATCAACCTCATAAAAATGGGCAGGTGTTTTATAAAAAGTATTCAACACAGGACGCCTGCTTTTTCGGTAGCGAGAAATTTCAGTGCTATCGTTTAAAAAATAAAACGTTTTGGAAGAGTCTGTATAATGTTTAGTTCTTTCAGCTGATGAGTCAGCATGAAGAAACTCATTGTTTTGATCCCAAATAGATTGAACATGATGCGCATTAACATCTGTAACATCATCTAATACAAACATGTCTGATAAATCTACCAGATCCGAACGCCAATATGGAAATATAGAGGAATGCATATTAGCAGGCCCACCACTACTCATGATGATCATCCTGTCGAAAGTGTGTCGTGCATCATGATCCATGTCCGACACAATATTCTGTGCAGAGATGTGAGCACACGAAAGTAGTAGCAGCATTAACCGGAGGAGACAAAAAGAAAATCGATACCAGAAATGCATCATCGTTTAAAATTAAGAAGCCAATCCTTTATAACACGATCATACGCATCAGGTTCTGTGCCGATAAACTGAACAGCTACAGGAAGAATATAAATCGGAAGATTCAACTGTAGTAAAAGCGCCCGATGACTATCGAGACGCATTGCATCTTTTTCAGTTGTAAGTATGATGGGTTGACCTGTGTCAGTCATTTGTTTGTAATAAAGCTCAATATTGCCCAGATCAAAATTGGAAAAAGGATGATGATCATTGTAGGCAAGCAAACGCACCCCTCCTGTTTTAGATTCCACATATTCCATCATGTATTCAGTCCCTGCAATTGCCGCCACCATCAATACATCCATGTTTTCATCCAGTACGATCCGATCACCGCTTCCGTACATTCTGTATGGATTTCCATAAATGTATCGACTGAAGAATACATCCTGTAAAGAATCCCGCGACACTTCACTTCGTATTTTTATCATCTCATCTTCGCCAAGATCAGGTGGACATTTGGTAACAATAATAATGTCCGCGCGTACGGCAGCATTGCGCCATTCCCTTAATCTTCCTACAGGCAAGAGCCAATCACGTGTGTACAGTCGATTGTATTCGGTAAGCAGGATATTTAATCCCGGATTCACTTCACGATGTTGAAATCCATCATCGAGCAAGATGACTTGTGTGTCAGGATAAGAACGAATCAATACCGGGATAGCAAGACTTCGGCTTTCCGCAACAGCAACATTTACATGAGGGAATTTTCTTTTAAACTGCAAGGGCTCATCTCCCACCTGAGCTGCATCGTTATACGCACCTACTTCGAGGTAGCCCGTAGATTTCCTTCGATAGCCTCTGCTGAGAATCCCGATTCGAAGATATTCGTGTAACAAGCGAACCAGGTATTCGGTATGAGGAGTTTTACCTGTTCCTCCAACAGAGAGATTTC
>JAYUXX010000119.1:0-5085 GCA_043752765.1 Saprospiraceae bacterium
GGAGATATCTTGAAGATTCCTAACGTGCAGGATCAATTATGAGAACTTGAAGTCTAAAATCTAAAATGTAAAATCACATCCAAAATCTTAAATCAGATTAGAAGTCTAAAATCTAAAATCCAAAATCCAAAATGTAGATTCGAAATCCAAAATCCAAAATCTAAAATCGAAAATTCAATTAGATGGTCATAATATCCTTTTCTTTTCCGGATATCAGTTGATCGATGGATTCAGTATAAATATGCAGAAGTTTATCTACTTCAGCTTCCTTACGTTTACCCATATCTTCCGGGTAACCATCTTTCATTTCCTTTTTAATAAAATCCATGATTTTATGGCGGGATTGTCTTAACGCAACCTTCGCTTCTTCTCCCATCGTTTTAGCCTGCTTGGATAGTGCAAGTCGCCGTTCTTCAGTTAGTGGTGGAATTGATATCCGGATGATTTCTCCATCATTCATTGGAGTGATTCCAAGATTGGCAGCAAAAATCACCTGCTCTATTTTGGCAAGCATTGCTTTTTCCCAGGGTTGGATGGTAATTGTACGGGCGTCTGCGATACCCACATTAGCCACTTGAGCTAGTGGAGTCGAGCTCCCATAATAATCCACATTCAATCCCTCCAACATAGCCGTCGAAGCTTTGCCTGTCCTGATTTTGGAAAGTTCTTTTTTAAGATGTTCAATAGCCACATCCATTTGGGTTGATCCCTGAAGAATCATGCTGTCTACAGTCTCACTCATGAGATTCGAATTGTATTTTAATGAAGAATTGACGTATCCGTGATTAGACTAGTCTCTGGCGCCAAGATACGAAAGGATGAAATACACTAACATCGCAACCGAAGACAGCGCACCTACGAGATAAGTCATAGCGGCCCACTTCAGCGAATCTTTAGCATTGTCATACTCAACACCCCTGGTGGTACCCGTATTATCAAGCCAGGCCAAAGCACGACGGCTAGCGTCAAACTCTACGGGCAAGGTGATAAGACTAAATACGGTTGTAACCGCCATAGCCAAAATCACGATTAGTATTAATTGTGGGAAAGATCCTGCAAGCATTATAGCAGCCATAAAACCCCATTGTTGGGCAATGGAAGCGATTCTCACAACCGGAACAATTGCACTTCTCAACTTCAGCATATTATATCCGGTCGCATGCTGCACTGCATGGCCGCATTCGTGCGCCGCTACTGATGCGGCTGCCACTGAGCGTCCATTATATACATCAGGACTTAACGAAACTGTTTTTGTAGATGGATTAAAGTGATCCGTAAGTACACCCTCACCCTGAACGATACTTACATCATGGATTCCATAATGATCGAGCATAGCAGTAGCTACCTGATGTCCCGACATACCATTTGATAAAGCCACCTGGCCATATTTGCGAAATTTAGATCTAAGTTGTCTTTGAACAAGAAACCCGATCAGGGCTATAGCACCTATCAACACCCAATAAGAAAGAGATAATCCCATGTTTTTATTTATTCTGGTTTACTGTAATGAAATTCTATCCTGTAAATGCAAAAACCCGAAAGTAGGTTTCATTTTAACATGAATGAAACAAAGTTTACCCTACGCTCCTATAAAATCAAACCCGGTATAGGGCACTAAAACAGCCGGAACCCGGATTCCGTTTTCTGTTTGATAATTTTCCAAAATGGCAGCCACGATCCTTGCCAACGCAAGAGCGCTTCCATTAAGTGTGTGGACTAATTGAATCTTCCCTTTATCATCCCGGTATCGCATCTTCATTCGATTGGCTTGAAACGTTTCGAAATTAGAAACAGAACTAACCTCCAGCCATCGCTGCTGCCCTGCGGCATAAACTTCAAAATCATACGTCAATGCGGATGTGAATCCCATGTCTCCGCCGCAAAGATGTAATATTCGATACGGAAGTTCCAGATTATCCATCAGCATGGCTACATGATCCACCATGCCCTGAAGAGCTGCATACGAAACGGATGGATGTGATATTTGTACAATTTCGACTTTGTCAAATTGATGCACTCGATTCAGGCCTTTTACATCTGAGCCATATGAGCCCGCTTCTCGACGAAAACAAGGCGTATAACCTGTAACTTTTACCGGAAGATCTGTTTCCTGAATAATTTGATTGCGAAACATATTTGTTACTGGAACTTCTGCGGTAGGGATCAGATATAAGTCATCCTTCTCCACGTAATACATTTGAGCTTCTTTATCTGGCAGTTGCCCTGTTCCATAAGCAGAATCCGCATTTACCATCAGGGGTGGTTGAATTTCTTCATATCCGGCATCACGAGCCTGATCCAGAAAATAGTTTACAAGCGATCTTTGCAGTCGAGCCCCTTTGCCGCGAAAAAGCGGGAATCCACTACCCGTTATAAACGCACCTAACTTGAAATCAATGAGATTATACTTCTCTGCAAGCTCCCAGTGAGGCTGAGCACCATCCGGAAGGTTTGGCATTTTTCCCTCCCATGCTTTGTGAATTTTATTATCCTCAGGTGTTTTGCCCTCTGGAACACTTATATGAGGGATGTTTGGAAATGTTACAAGAGCCGCATCCAGTTTAGATCGAATGGTTTGAAGACGTACTTCCAGGGCTTCCGCAGTATCCTTTATCTCCTGAACTTTTGCTTTCATAGCATTAGCATCTTGTCCTTTTCCCTGCTTAAAAAGACTTCCAATCTGGTCGGAAAGGATATTTCGTTCATTGAGAAAGCTATCTAATTGGGTCTGAACCTCCTTACGTTCATCATCCAGCTGAATGATCTGGTCAAGTTGGGCAATGCGGTCTTCACCTAACCCCCTCTTTCTTAGGCCAGTAAGTGTTCGTTCACGTTGATCGCGAATAATTTGTAATTCAAGCATAGCAGACAACTTTTATAGGTCCATGATCGTTCTAAGACGCATAGAAAACACCAAAGATTTCACCAAAGGTAATTCCGCGTAATTAAAAATTGTTGTTACCTTAGTGGCGTTTACACACCTAATTTACCGGTCTGATCTTCCTTCAGATTCCCCAATTCTTAAAAACTAGTATTTGTTGCTGAGCATTGTGAAGGGTAACCTGGTCTACGTATTTCTAATTGAACTCATTTATTTTTCCAATTAAATTTCTGATTATATCATGTACGATATTTTGCAGTTGAATGATATGCTCGTACCCGAGCTTAGGGAACTAGCTGACTCACTCGGTGTAGATGGTTTTAAAAAACTAAACAAACAAGAACTGGTCTATACCATTCTTGATCACCAAGCCCTTTCAGGGGAAAAAAAGAAGTCAGCTAACGGATCGAATGTTTCAGAACTCCCGGACGATGTTCCGGTATCTTCCGATAATATGCGCGTTGATAAAAGACAGCCAGGTGCAGTCAAAAAAAGAGCCCGCAAAGCCTCATCTTCTGATGATGCAGAATTACCTTCTGATAGTCAGGGTGAGGATATGGAGTCTCAGGAAGCTGAAAAGACAGAAGTTCCGGTAGAACGCACGCAACAGCCACGTCGTCCGGAACACAAACGTCCTGAGCACCGGGATAATCGAAACACTCAAGGTCCAAGAGAACCTCGTAGCCCACAAGAACCACGTAGCCCACAAGAGCCCCGCGAACCTCGCGAGCAGCGTGAACCCAGAGCGCCTCAAGAACAACGAGAACCAAGAAACCAAAATCAACCTCGTGAGCCTCGTGCACCCCAGGAACCACGCGAACCCCGTGAACAACGGGAGCCTCGTGCTCCACATGAACAGCGCGAACAAAGAGAACCACGAGAACAAAGAGAACCTCGTGAACAACGGGAGCCTCGCACACATAATGAACCACGGGAACCTCGAACTCACAATGAGCCTCGGGAACCACGTGAACCAAGAGTTCAAAATGAACCTAGAGAACCTCGCGAACCACGAGTACAGAATGAGCCACGAGATAACCGCTCTTACCAGGAACCACGACAACCTATCGAAAGAGGAAATCAGGCCCCTGTTGATAATCGCAACCTTCCACCACAAAGGGACCTTCACCGCGAAGCCCGTGAGCGGTTCAATGTAGAAGTCGACGGTATTATCGAAGGTGAAGGTGTACTCGAGATGATGTCCGATGGATACGGTTTCTTGCGTTCATCAGATTACAATTACCTGTCATCACCCGATGATATCTACGTATCACCTTCCCAGATAAAATTATTTGGACTGAATACCGGAGATACTGTGAAAGGTGCCATACGCCCTCCAAAAGAAGGCGAAAAATATTTTGCTTTATTGAGGGTAAGCACCGTAAATGGTAAGACTCCTGACGAAGTAAGAGACAGGGTTCCATTTGATTATCTGACACCTTTATTCCCAACAGAGAAATTCAACCTTCTGACACATCCGGGTGGAAAAGATTATGGAAACCGGATGATCGATTTGTTTACACCGCTTGGAAAAGGACAACGTGGACTTATCGTGGCTCAACCTAAAACGGGAAAGACCTTTTTACTTAAGGACATAGCTAATGCTATTGCTGCAAACCACCCTGAAGTATTTCTGATCGTGCTTCTGATCGATGAACGTCCGGAAGAAGTAACAGACATGCGTCGTAGCGTTAGAGCTGAAGTGGTATCATCTACGTTCGATGAACCTGCAGACAATCACGTACGTGTTGCGAATATCATATTGGAAAAAGCGAAACGCCTTGTCGAGTGTGGTCATGATGTAGTGATACTTCTGGATTCAATTACTCGTCTGGCTAGAGCTTACAATACAGTTGCCCCTTCTAGTGGAAAAGTTCTTTCGGGAGGTGTTGAAGCTAATGCGCTGCATAAGCCAAAACAATTCTTTGGTGCCGCCAGAAACATTGAAAATGGTGGGTCACTGACCGTATTAGCTACTGCATTAATTGATACAGGATCTAAAATGGATGGGGTCATCTTTGAGGAATTCAAGGGTACGGGTAATATGGAACTACAGCTTGACAGGTCATTAGCCAATAAGCGTATGTATCCTTCTATAGATTTGACAAAGTCAAGTACACGCCGGGAAGAATTGTTACTGGATGATGCGATCCTGCAGCGGATGTTTGTATTGCGCAATTATCTGGCGGATATGAAGCCGGATG
>JAYUXX010000120.1:0-5082 GCA_043752765.1 Saprospiraceae bacterium
CTGTTAATCCGTAGGTCCAAGGTTCAAGTCCTTGAGAAGGCGCCCTTTTCGCCACAAGCATTGGGCTTGTGGCTTGCGGGGGTCGTTCGGGAGACCAAATTGACAGGATTTGCTTCCTTTGAATCGTTTCAACTTCGCATTGTTCCCCTGCGTTCGGCGGAACCTTCTTTATAAAGTTACGATGATTTTCTCATGATCCCCCCTCCCGGATTCATCTTCGCCACTTTGAAGTTAATCCGCCTATCTGTGGTGTGTAATAAAATGCGGATGGTTTCATTCGTTTCGTCCAAGATTCTCACTGTATTTTTCCTTTTCTCAGATTTTCTTCAGTTAACAATATAAGGTACCCTTTCGATTAAACCGAATCTTGCACCTGGCCTCCTGCGTCCAATCATCCATCTTCAATACCTGTGAGTTTAGAAAAATGTAACTTAGTAACTACACTCACGAAAGAAAAAGTAATTCATGCCACTTTATATGGATTTGCATATCCTGCCCGGTGTCAAAGCACGCGACGTAGCGGAAGCTCATCGCAGGGACCTACTCATTCAGGATGATCACCGGTGCAATTGCATGACCTACTGGATAGATGAGAAAAGGGGGAATGTATTCTGCCTCATCGAAGCGCCACCAGCAGAGGCAGTGACGGAGATGCACCGCAATGCGCATGGCCTTGTTCCACACAAGATCATCGAAGTCAACCACACACTTGTAGAATCATTCCTTGGACGCATCAGTGATCCTGAAAGCGCACTCATCTCGCCCGATGGATTAAAAGTCTTTAATGATGAATCGTATCGCACGATCATGGTGATACGCCTACATGATCCGATAGTACTGCAACACCAACTGGGAAAAGAAAAAGCAAATGGATTGTTGCGCAGTCAGCACTACATCATACAGAAAGAGCTTAGTTCATTTGAAGGAAGTGAAGTGAAACATAGCGGCACTGATTATATCGCTTCTTTTGTTTCGGCAGGTAAGGCAGTTAATTGCTCATTGGTCGATCCGTGAAATCCTGACAGGGATGTCACAAGCCAACTCTGGCTTACAAATCGGCATCCACGCAGGCAAGCCCTTAATGAATCACGACAAACTGTTCGGAGAGACCATTCAATTTGCTACGATACTCGGCGCTATTGCGAAAGATGGCCAGGTTTCAGTTAGTGCAGTTGTCAAAGACCTCGCTTCATAAGATCGGATGCATTTTGATGAAAAACATATCGTAAAGCTTACACCCCAGGATGAAAGTTTTCTTATCCTGCTCTTTAATACCCTCGATGAAAGATACCGCGATCCCGACTTCAATATGGAAGATTATGGCCAGCTCATGACCATGAGTAATTCACAGTTGTATCGAAAAACAATTGCCTTGACAGGCAGTTCACCAAACATTCTGTTGGGTGATTTTCCTCTCCAACGCTCTAAAGAAATGCTGAAAAAATCTTCCTCTAATATTGCACAGATCCCTTTTGATGCAGGATTTGCAAGTCCATCTTATTTTACAAAATGTTTTAAGAAGAAATATGGGTTGTTGCCCATGGAGTACATGGCAGGTAATTAAAAAAAAGGCAGAAAAGGTTGCACATAACGTTATACTCTGATATTCATAAGGAGATTGGATTTGCTTTAATGCTGGAGCAGAAATCCTATCTGAATAATTTTATATATTTTTCAAAAATAAATTTTCTATTTCTTTGAAAACCGGTCCGCTCCTCCAGGATATCTAATTTGATAAAGTCCCGCAGAATAGCATTTGCAGTAGGTGTGGTAACTTTAAACTCTTCTTCAATATCCAAAGCTGTAATGATGGGATGCTTATAAAGGTGCTTCATCAATTGTTTTGCTAAATGCAACTTTCTTCCAAGGGTTATTATTTTTTCATCTTCGATGATAGAACGCATAAGCAGGATTTCTTTGAAGGTTGATGCTGCGTTAGCTGCTGTTTCGATAATGGCTACCAGGAAAAATTTTATCCACTGGATTAAATTGTCTTTTGACCGAACCAGCGTCAGGTTATCGTAATACAGATCCTTGTTTTTTTCAAAAAAATCAGATATATATAACGTAGGCTTGTGCAGAATTTTATTTTTGACAAGGTATAGGGTCACTAATAATCTGCCTATCCTCCCATTCCCATCCAGAAAAGGATGAATCGTTTCAAATTGATAGTGTGCGATAGCTACACGTATCAGATGAGGCACTTGTATCTCTTCATTATTTATAAAATTCTCCAGGTCTCCCATCAATTGGTTGACAGTGTCAAATGGCGGAGGAATGAAAGTCGCATCCCTGAGAGAATTTCCACCTATCCAGTTTTGACTCGTTCTATACTCGCCAGGCATCTTTTGTTTACCTCTGACTCCGCTCAATAATACTTGATGTGTTTTGCGGAATAACCTGCTTGACAATGGAAGTTTATCCATTTCATCAATAGCGAAGTTCATAGCCTCTATATAGTTTTGGACTTCCTGCCAGTCATCCCTTTTATCAAGTTGTATATCTCTTGATTTTTGCAAAGCTTCTTCAATTTGAGTTTGCGTTCCTTCGATCCTACTTGACTGGCTGGCTTCTTTAGCAACATGCATGCTGATGAAGAGATCAACATCCGGCACAATGAGAGAAAAAGCATCTAATGCTCCTAACTTGAAATTTGCTTCCTCTAATAGCGTATTTATAGCTGGATCACTTACTATCCATTCCCTATTAACCGTTTCGGGCATGAAGCTCTTATATTGGAATCCCGGTATGTATTTTCCTGCTTTATAATCTTTTAGATCCATTGGATGGCATATATATCACTACAAAATCACATAGTTAAAGATAATTAAATATCTTTAACTATGACTTTTTATAGTTAAAGAAACCCGATTTCCCTCAATTGTATATGAAATCATCTAAAGAGAAGTACATAGTCCATTATCAGGTTAGCTAGTAGCACCTTCAAGTCGGAAACCTATCTTTACGCCCCTCAATCAAAAAAGTACCCATGTCAACAGATATTTTTAAAGACATCGTTTCCCATTGCAAAGAATATGGTTTTATTTTCCCTTCCAGTGAAGTATATGATGGCTTAAGTGGCGTCTATGATTATGGACCATACGGTGTGGAGCTTAAGAATAATATCAAAACCTACTGGTGGAGGGCCATGGTGCAGAACCATGAAAATATTGTTGGGCTCGACGCAGCTATTATGATGCATCCCAAAACCTGGAAAGCATCAGGTCATGTCGATGCATTCAATGATCCACTTGTAGATAATAAAGCTTCCCAAAAACGATACAGGGCCGATGTTCTGATTGAGGAGGCTTTGGAAAAAATCATGGCCAAGGCAGAAAAGGAAATTGAGAAAGCAAAAAAGCGATTTGGCGATTCCTTTGATGAAACCAAATACAAATCAGAAAATGAACGCGTAGCTACCTACATCCGGCAGCATGATGAGTTAAATCTTCGCTTTGTCACTGCCATGGGGAAAGGTGATATGCCCGAACTTAAAGCTGTGATCGAAGCACTTGAAATTGCGGATCCGGTGAGCGGCACGAGAGACTGGACAGATGTGCGCCAGTTTAATCTTATGTTTCATACACAATTAGGAAATATTGCGGGAGAAGAAGGAAAACTCTACTTACGACCTGAAACCGCACAGGGGATATTCGTCAATTTCCTTAATGTGCAAAAAACCACACGTCAAAAACTTCCATTTGGAATAGCACAGATAGGGAAAGCATTCCGCAATGAAATTATAGCAAGGCAGTTTATTTTCCGCATGCGTGAATTTGAACAAATGGAGATGCAGTATTTCATACAGCCGGGTACTGAAATGGAATGGTACAATTACTGGAAAGAGACGCGTATGAAATGGCATTTGGCGTTAGGAACGGATGCAGCGAAACTTAGATTTCATGATCATGAAAACCTCGCACATTATGCCAATGCTGCAGTAGATGTCCAATTCGAATTTCCGTTCGGCTTTAAAGAGCTTGAAGGGATTCATTCGCGAACAAATTTCGATCTAACCAGTCATCAGGAGTTGAGTGGCAAAAAAATGCAATACTTTGATCCCGAGACGAATGAGAATTATGTTCCTTTCGTCGTTGAAACTTCAGTTGGTTTAGACAGGATGTTTCTTGCGATGCTAACTACGGCATACACGGAAGAAAATGTTCCTGATGCTGATGGCAAAGACTCAATTCGTATTGTGTTGAAATTTCATCCTGCACTTGCTCCGGTCAAATGTGCTATTCTCCCATTGTTAAAAAATAATGATGACCTGACGGCAATGGGAAGGAAGATATTTGACGAATTAAAATTCAGTTTTCTATGTCAGTATGATGAGAAAGATGCAATTGGGCGACGCTATAGAAGACAGGATGCAATTGGAACACCATACTGTGTTACAGTGGATCATCAGAGCTTAGAGGATCAAACGGTCACCATCAGAGAAAGGGATACATTAAAGCAGGATAGAGTGCATATTTCCAAAATCCAGGGAATTGTTGAGGAAGGTGTGAGTTTTCGAAAGTTGTATAATTGATAAGAAGTTTATCAACTTTCTTTTTGTCACAAAACCGGGGAGAAGTTTTGAAAAACTTTGAAAATAAATAATGGTTTAAGCATCATTTTTTATCAAAATGATCATCGAAAAAGCACTTTGTCCGACAATAATATTTGGTTGTGTTTCACTGAATTTTTATCAATCACTCAAAACAAAACCAAAATGAAAAACCGAGTACTTGTTGGCGGCCTTATTGGCGGCATTGTATTTTTCTTTCTTGGATATTGATTCTACGGCATGGCCCTCTCAGCTATGTTTGATGAGAATACAATGGCAGGACTTTCCAGGACCATGGAAGAATTTCAATGGGCATTTTTAATCCTGGGGAATATCTTTTTTGGTTTCCTATTGGCTTATGTCATCTATAAATCTAATGCTTCAGCTTTCGGATCCGGAGCCACGGTTGGAATGATTGTAGGTCTGTTGATGAGCCTGGCAGTTAATTTTACTAAGTATGGGACCACGAATAGTCATACGCTGACTGGTCATGTTATGGACATAGTGGTCATCACGATCATGTCCGCTAT
>JAYUXX010000121.1:0-5078 GCA_043752765.1 Saprospiraceae bacterium
GAAAATACAAGTTTCTCCAGGAGCGACAGTATTTCTGTTGACTTCATTCGTTTTAATTACGATATTGAAAAAGCAGCCCGGGCAATTGAAAATAGTCCATTGCCGGATGAATACGCTGATATGCTTCGCAAAGGTTATTGATCTGTATGAAAAGATATATCGCTGAAGTGCTTGGAACATTTGCAATCGTTTTTTGCGGTACAGGAGCAATCATTATCAACCAGGAGTCAAATGGTGTCATCACACATATAGGCATTGCGATCACGTTTGGTTTAATTGTCATGGCAATGATCTATGCGTTGGGAAACATCTCAGGTGCTCACTTTAATCCGGCTGTATCGATTGCGTTTGCAGTAGCAGGCAAGTTTGAAACCAAATTTCTTTTTCCTTACATTATCAGTCAATTCGCGGGAGCCCTTGCTGCAAGTTTGTTACTGCGATTATTATTTCCCGACAATGAATTTCTGGGCGCAACCATGCCATCAGGTACCCCAATACAATCTTTCATCTTCGAATTTATTCTCACATTCATTTTAATGCTTGTCATTCTAAGTGTCGCTCATGGTTCTCAGGAACAGGGAATGTTTGCAGGTCTGGCTATAAGTGGAGTGGTGCTTTTGGAGGCTATGTTTGCGGGCCCTATATCCGGCGCAAGTATGAATCCAGCAAGATCATTTGGTCCTGCACTAGCCAGCGGACATTTGGAACACCTTTGGATCTATATGACTGCAACAGTTCTTGGGGCTGTATCCGTAATTCCTGTATGGTCGTATCTGCAAAAGCCTCACAAAGAAAATAGCTAACCTCTGGATCCTAAAACCACATTAAGATCTTTTACGGTAACTTTGGAACAAACATGGATTTGTGAAATCTCTCATTTCGAAAATACTGCTTGTTTCTGTACTGCAGATCATATCCCATCACCTTTTTGCGCATGTTACCCTGGATTACCCTCAAGGTGGTGAAACTTTTATTGTTGGTGAGACTGTGACCATCCAATGGCACATTGCTATTCCTCATGAGACACTCAATTGGGACCTTTTCTTTTCCAGTGATGAAGGAGTTACCTGGGATACACTGCAACTCAATATTCCAACTGAACAAATCACTTTTTCATGGGTAGTTCCGGATATCCTTACTTCTCAAGGCAGGATCCGGATCTTCATGGATAATGTTGCCCAGGATTATCTGGACATAAGCATGAATTTTACCATTGCCCCTAATACGATGCCTCCTCTCCTTGATGCACCCGCGAGTGATACGACTATTGAATGTAATGTTGAAAATCAACAGGCAGCTATTCAGGCGTGGTTAAATAATCACGGTGGAGCATCGGCTACAAATTTTTGTGGTGAACTCAATTGGACGCATGATTTTGGTGAGTTAAGTAATGATTGTGGATATTCAGGAAACACTTCGGTTACATTTACTGCTGCAGATGATTGTGGCATTACGACCACTATTGCCACTGTGACGATTGCGGATTTCTCTCCTCCTGTGATCAGTTTGCATCCAACAAATATTAGTGTTCAATCTGATGGTCAGGGTAATGTAGTTGAACTCAATACATGGCTGAACTCACGTGGAGGCGCGCAAGCTTCTGATCTTTGTGGTAATGTCAGTTGGACAAATAACTTCAATGGATTAAGCAATGGCTGCGGCACTACGGGTACTGCTACGGTCAATTTCAATGCAACTGACGAATGCGGCAATAGTGCCACCACGACGGGAACATTTACAATCGTTGATAATCTTGCCCCCGATATTTATATTCCTGCCAGTGATAATACCATTCAGTGTGAAGCAAATCACAAAAATGAAATTCAGCAGTGGTTAAACGTGCATGCTGGCGCACTTGCAAACGATATTGGTGGTGAGGTGGTTTGGACAAATAATTTTACTGGCCTAAATAATGAATGTGGATCAACTGGGTCCGCAACGGTGGTTTTTACAGCCACTGATCAATGTGGGAACAATACTTCCAGCAATGCCACATTTACAATTAAAGATAATGTAGCACCCGTCATCATTACACCTGCAATGGATACCTCAATTGAATGCGGGCTTTCCGATCAGGCCGTACTTATTCAAAACTGGCTCGCAAACAATGGCGGCGCTGTAGCAAATGATAACTGCGGTAATGTCAACTGGACGAACAACTTCACTGTGATATCAGATTCATGTGGTCCCGCAGTGAACATATTGGTTACGTTTACAGCTTTTGATGAATGTGGGAATACAAGTGCGGTCAATGCTACCTTTAACATTCGCGAGAAAACAATTACATCCATTCCCAACCTTCCGGAATTTGATGTTAAAATATTTCCTAATCCTGTAGATGAAATTCTGCATATAAATTTTGTTGAGACCAGGGATGCGCAGCTTTCTCTTTTGGATTCATTTGGTAGGCCACATTGGAATTTTCATGGAAAGTCCAAAGAAATCTTTATTCCTGTTAATCAGTTTGCTTCCGGTGTATATTTCCTGCGCTTCGATTCAAGTCATGGGACGTATATACACAAGGTGATCATTTCGAATTGACAACATGTCTGCCACAAAAGCGCAGGACTACCTAGATCCAGGATTTACCTGCTCTTGACTTTTTTAATAAATTCAGAAATTGTTCTACCGTTTGGACTTTAACCGAATTTAAAACGAAATGGCTAGTGATGAAGTAAGTTGATAATGGGTAACGTCACCTGCAAATATATTGTCTTCACTTTGAAATCCTCTTCCTTCAATTCGCAACATACCGTTCGGGAGAATTACAAAGTCCATATTTAAGGAGTATCCAAATGACTTAAAGCCATTAGGCGTACTTGTAGAAATAATCACTTCATTTTCATCTGAATAATACTCCAATCGTGCAGCTATATTAAATTTCTCATTCGGTGAAATCCGTGCAATGAAAACAGGAGAATACCAATCATTGAGATCACTACTTCCTTTTGCAACTTGTTGAGCACCATAATCAAACCCTACAGTAAATCCTAGTTTATCAGTCACCTGGAATATTCCATAAAAATTGTGAAAATATCTCATGAGGCGGACATCATCCGGTGTATCACTTCCTACAAAGGAGCTACTATTAAGTGTAATTTTTGATCTTGGCTTATAGGTAAGCTGATGTCCAAATGCCGGTGTTTGATTTCCATCCACACGTTGTATGCGCTGCCAGCCATTCAGTATTAATCCACTCAAAAACCATTCTCCATCATCCGAGGTATAAGATACTTTGACGCCACTTTCGTAATAGGGGGAATTGTCTGCTAAAATACTTCGGGTGAGGTTCCAGCAATCTTTACCAATTGCACTTTCAAAACCAATATGGGACCCAAAAATACCTGCATCAACCCAAAGGCTTTTATTAGCAGAGATTTTGATACCTCCATTTGCTTCAAAGATGTTTTTTAAAACACCCGGCTCAGCAGCAAGATTCGCGTTCGCGTAGGTTCCGGTCATGAGTGCCAGATTCGCCCGTACTTTATTGGTATTGTAACCTGCTTTCACAAATCCTAAGTGTAAATTCACTTCATTGTGGCGATTGTATGCGTAGATGAAACCCGGCTTCGTATGATTATCCGGTTTATCAAAATCAAAGCTGTAATACGGCTCCATGTATCCACTAAATTTCCAGGGTGACACCGCTGTCTCATCTATTTGGGCGTGGGAAAACGTTGAAAAAAAAATAAACCATGTGACAACGAGGGCCTTGTTGAACATTCTTTTTAAATAATGAGAAGATATTTGTATGCGTAATTTCATTTTATGTAATATAATCATTCCACTTTTTCTTCTCCCTTTTTCGCCAACGCTACAATATCCCCATTTGTAAAAAGAACGGATTTGAGAATCGTTCTCCAATCAGATTTTTTTCGAAGTAAAAATTCAAGATTCATAGCGAAATGTTTCATTTCCTCCTGTTGTGCATTTTGCATGATAGCTTTAGCCACTTCATCTTTTTCAATGGAAAGGCGTTGCTCATACCACCCAATGGCCTCTGCTTCTTCTATGAGTGAAGTGACCATCCGGGCAAAGGTCCTGATTTCGTCGGAAAGTTCTTCTGGAGGCTCGTGATATTGGTCAAATCCCATTTGTTACGTGTTAGAATGAATGAGAAATTGTAAAAAAATTGAATGAGTCATTACTTCCCAAATTACATGTTAATTAATGACTCGCCAGCCATGATTTGATTGTAGCAAGTTCTTTGTTCTGATCGGATATCATACTTTTAGCTAACAACTTTATCCGAACATGATGTCCCTGGATAATTTCTTCAGCAGCCATTTCAATCGTACAATCCTGATGAAGCATCATCATCTGAGCAAAATCCTTGTCTGTATTTCCCGTCAGTTTTAAGTTGTCAACTTTCTCTTTCATGGACTGCATAGCAGCAGTCAATGCATTGTCAGCCTGGATTTCGTTAATTCCTTTAGGTTTATGATGCACGCCATGATCCTTTAGGATTTTAATTTCTTCGTTTCGCTTTTCAATAATACTTTTCGCCAGGGTAATTATTTTCTCATCTTTGCCATTTGAAATTTGGATTTGAGCCATATCGATGGCGCACTGATGATGTAGCATCATCATGTTGACAAAGTTCAGATCAAAGTCTTCTGAAATTTTCGTGTCCTTCATTCCATTGATCATTTGATTAATAGGCTGTAGTAAATCACTGGTTGGGATATTAGCCGGATCAATGGAGTCATTATGAGGCAGAATAGCAGAGGGCGTCTCCGCTACTGGCTGTTCTGATTTATTCGAGGATGTACAGGAAAATATACCTAATGTGCTACTAAATAATACGCATGCTAATAAAAATTTGCTCTTCATCTTGTTGTTTTTATGGCTCTAAAAGGGGCTACTATGTCAATGATTACAATTCCACCGAATTTAATTTGTTCGGATAAATTGAAATGTCAGTCAGGAGAAGGTCGCCCTGATATAATCTAAACAGGCGCTAAGGTAGGAAATCCTAAAAACTAGCGTGAAGAGACAATGCGCTTTAAGAAAAATGAAGATTCTGAGCCATAAGCTAGTTTTCAAATAAAAAAGGAGCCTTGCCATCCGCAAAGCTC
>JAYUXX010000122.1:0-5072 GCA_043752765.1 Saprospiraceae bacterium
AGTTTCATACTCAATTAATAAAATAGTGCCTCCAACCTTTAAAGAAGAAAGAACATTTTGCAAAGCCAATAGATGATCAAGTGCATAATGAAGAGCATTTGCCATGATCAAGCCATCCAATAGGGGGAGCGATAGAGATTTGTTGAAATCAGCTTCAATAATCTCTACAGGAACTTTGCTTTTTTGCTTTGGCAGATCTGATTTATACAAAGCGTGAGGATTTTTGTCGACCGCTAGAATTTTACCTTGCACCAGAATTTCCATTAATGCCATTGTAAACATTCCCGTACCTGCACCTATGTCTGCCCATGTCCCCGAAAGCGGGAATACTCCGGGGCGAATCAGATCGATGGCATCACGCAGTGTCATTCTGTATAAATATCCATGAAGAGTATTGTACACATTGCATCACTCCTTCACTTGCACCCTTAATCTTGCTTCCTCATGATCAATGCTTCTTTCCGCATTGCGAATGAGTTCATCCGGATATTTATTCTCTGCTCTCAACTCGGCTAATGCTTTGCGCCTGATATCAATCAATTCCATCAAGGCTGCAAAATATTTGGGATTAACTGGTGAAGGCACACGCTTTCTTAATTGTTTTTCTTGAAGGGTACGAAAATGATCATATCGCTCGCGCAACATCCGAAACGCATCATCGGTTTCTACTTCTTTTTGATAATTCGCATCGATATGAGCTAGGATGGATTTGACGATATGCATTTGGATTTCAAGTTCTTTTTCATGTTCATTATCATTCACCTCGATTTTAAGCCAGCGGATAATAAAGGGCAAGCTCAAACCTTGTACCACCAGCGTAATTAAAATAACAATGAAGGTGATGCACAATATTTCATTGCGGAAAGGGAAAGCCTCGCCCCCGCCAATAGTCAATGGAATTGCAAGTGCAGCGGCCAATGAAATGACTCCACGCATCCCACTCCACGCAACGATAAAAACATTCTTCCAATGCGGATGAGGTTCGTTAGTTCGTATTTTTTTACTGAGCAGTCTTGGTAGATAAGTTGCAGGATACACCCAAATAATCCGGATCAGGATAGTAACGATACTGATGACCACCCCATACATAATGATCATTGGAAGATTATCAGGGTCGATGTTTTTTAAGATATAAGGTAACTGTAACCCAATCAGAATAAACACAGCACCATTTAAAATAAACACGAGTGTTTCCCAAACCCCCTGGGCCTGAATACGAGTCTCATACGTAAAAATATCTGATGCTCTTGCGCTGAGAAATAACCCCCCGGTCACGACTGCAAGTACACCTGAAAAATGAAAATGCTCCGCGATAATATACATCAGGTAAGGCGAGATGAGGGTAATAGCCGTATCAATGCTTGAAGTTGTTGGCAGGAAACGCAGAATAATGTAAATGATAAATGATATGCCAAGGCCTACGAGAATACCTGCTGCAGCTACGATCGCAAAATCAATACTGGCATTCCAAACTGTAAACTGTCCAGTGATCACGGCAACAATAGCAAATCTGAAGACGATCAAACTGGCAGCATCATTGACAAGACTTTCACCTTCAAGAATTGCAAGTACCCGTTTAGGCATTTTCATTTTTTGCAACACAGATGTAGCGGCTATTGCATCGGGGGGAGATATGATCCCGCCTAATACAAAACCAAGTGCAAGTGTAAACCCGGGTATCATTGCATTAGAAACTACCGCAACAGTAAGTGAGGTAAAGATCACCAATCCAAAAGCCAACAACCCGATTGGTCTGCGAAATGCCCAGAAGTCTTTCCAGGATGTATTCCAGGCCGCAGCAAAAAGCAATGGAGGAAGAAATATGAGGAAGATAAGATCGGGCTTCAGGATTATATCTAAAACATTGGGAATAAGTCCAATGATTAAGCCGCATACTACAAGGAAAATAGGATAGGGTATACGAAGTTTTTCGCTCACGATCGACAACAACGATACGGCCATCAACAAAACAATGATCAAAAGCAACTGATCCTCAAGCATAGTCGCAAATTAAAGCTTTTCTGTACTCAACTGTGATCTATCGGATGTCACCAGACAATCTCCAGACAACATTTTGGTTTCCTATACATCCACTTCAATATAAAAAGGGCCAAACTCGCGTTTAGCCCTGGCAATAAAAATTATCTTATTAAGATTGAGAATAATTAAACCAATACTTCTGCACCTCTTATAGATCGTACAATTCTTGCAGCAACTTTATAGGGATCTGCATTGGATGCAGGTCTTCTGTCTTCGAGATACCCTTTCCAGTCGTTTGTCACTGTGTGCACCGGAATACGAATCGATGCTCCACGGTCACTTACACCATAGCTGAAAGTGTGCATGGATTGTGTTTCATGCTTTCCTGTCAATCGGAGATGATTATCGGAGCCATATACTTCAATATGTTCTTTATGAACAGATCTGAAACTTTCGCAGATCGCATCGAAATAATCCTTACCACCTTCTTCACGCATTTCTCCATTTGAGAAATTTACGTGCATTCCGGATCCATTCCAATCACCTAAAACAGGTTTTGGATGGATATTCACTTTCACACCATATTTCTCGGAGATCCTGTAAAGCAAATAACGGCATGCAATTAATTCATCAGCAGCTTTCTTTCCTCCTTTTGCAAATACCTGAAATTCCCACTGTCCCAACAAAACCTCTGCATTAATCCCGGTGACACCTAAACCTGCATCAAGGCACGCATCCAGATGCTCCTCAACCATTTCGCGACCTGCTACATTTTTGTAACCCACTGCACAATAGTAAGGTCCTTGTGGCGCTGGAAATCCTTTCGATGGAAATCCAAGTGGAAGTCCATCCTGTTCCAATACATATTCCTGCTCGTAGCCAAACCAATAATCTTCTGTATCATTTGGGATAAGATGTCTTGAATTAGAAGGGTGGGGTGTGCCGTCCGGATTGAAGACCTCTGTAATGATTAACCACGAGTTTTTTCGTTGTGGGTCAGGGTAGGCTGCAACAGGTCTCATTAAACAATCGGATGCATGGCCATTTGCCTGCATCGTACTGCTACCATCAAATGACCATTCGGGCAGTTTTTTGAAGTCGCCATTGAAACTGTCCATTTCAATGACTTTAGTTTTGCTTCGGATATTGGGCTCCGGCTTATAACCATCAAGCCAGATGTATTCGAATTTTATTTTAGGCATAGCACGTAAATTTTTAGGAGGATTGGATTATGGATTAATGTTTTTTGGAATATGTGATGCGAAGCTACTTTAACCAGTAATCGAAAGCCAAATGAATATAGTTCGCTTACGTTACTGCTAAATCAGATTATTATGCTGTAATTATCTGTAAACCTGTATATTGTGCTATAGCTTATTGTTATGCCCATCGCTCAGTCTGAACAGCTTTTTACCATTATTAAGTCTCTCACTAAGGCGGAAAAGAGGAATTTTCGTCTCTATGTACAACGACTTCAGAGTAACGAAGATGTCATGTACGTCAGACTTTTCGATATCCTTGACAAGATGGATGACTATGACGAGACGTCTGTGCTAACAAGGATGGGCAAGATGCCTAAAGCTCAATTTGTCAATATCAAACGTCACCTCTATACCCAGGTTTTAAAAAGCCTACGACTCATACATGAAAACATAGAGTCTATTAAAGTAAGAGAACAAATAGACTTTGCTCATATACTGTATAGCAAGGGATTATATCTACAATCTTTCAAATTACTGGATAGGGTAAAACAGATGCTTCCTGAGGGTGGCCATGACTTGCTCCGGCTGGAAATTATTGAATTCCAAAAGTTTATTGAAGAGAGACATATTACCCGCAGTCGTAAAAAGGAAGGTAAAGTTCAGGCACTTCTAATTGAATCTGAGAATCAGGAGTTAAGGGTTTCCAATCTTGTCTTGCTCTCCAATCTCAAAATAAAGATCCATGGGTGGTATATCGAAACAGGACATGTACGGGATGCAAAGGACCATTTTAGTGTCAAGGAATACTTTGAATCGGAGTTGCGCAAGGTTCGGATTGCCAACCTCTCTGTGACGGAAGAGATCTATTTGCAACAGAGTTATATGTGGTATTACTACATACTACTTGACTTCATCAATTGTCACAAGCATGCCGAATTATGGGTTAGGGCATTTGATGAGAATCCTTCTCATATGATCGAAGATTCGGTACTGTATATGAGAGGGCTGTCCTATCAGTTAACATCACTGTACAGCATGCGAGATTATGACCGGTATGTTAAGGCTCTTGATAAATTCGAACATTTTATTCTCTCTCATGAAAAGTATTTTGACATGACTGGGCAGATCATCAGTTTTCTTTACCTCTATACAGCAAAAATTAATCGTCATTTCCTGGAAGGTTCATTTCGGGAAGGATTACAACTTGTTCCAGAAATCAATCGTCTTGTGAAACGTTTTGGGCGGTTTATTGATATCCATCGCATCATGGTGTTCAATTATAAGACGGCCTGGCTTTATTTTGGATCAGGTCAGCCGAATGAAAGTATAGAACATCTGAATAAAATATTAAACCTCCAGTCAGCTGGCCATTTGCGAACCGATATTCAGTGTTATGCAAGATTAATGCACCTGATGGCACATTTTGAGTTGGGTCACTTTAATCTGCTGGAACATCTCGTTGAACAAGTAGGTAGATTTTTCAGCAAGATGAGGGATCTCAATGAGGTGCAAATTGCCTTATTAAACTTTTTCAGGAATAACCTTGATGTTGGGAAGCAAGATTTGAATCATAGTTTACAAGTCCTAAAGAAAGATGTGATCCGGCTTGAAAAAAACCCATTTGAGGGAAGAACATTTCACCATCTTGATATTATTGCGTGGATAGATAGCCGGATAGAGGGAAAGACCGTTGGAGAAATTATACAGAGCCGGTTTATTCCTTCTCAACCCTAAAATTCCCTTGGTTGTTGGAGCAAACTCCGAACAACGGCAGGCAAGAGCCAAATGAAATAAAGCAGATCGCCGCTGCATGTCGAGGTTTCGAAGATCCCGCCATGCTATAAAGGCATAATGCGGGAGAGTTTGCTCCTGCAGCCAAGGTAATACCTG
>JAYUXX010000123.1:0-11839 GCA_043752765.1 Saprospiraceae bacterium
TGTTTTAACGTTTGATAATGAGTGGTAATCTGGATTGCCTGATAACAAACATTTATGTTTTCCACTCTTGCCGATCGATTATCTTTGCATTTTAATTTCACATTTTGTAACCCTTGCTAATAACATGAAAATTTCGAATTTCCTCATCATCGCTTTATTTAGTGCTTTTGTCCTGACTTCCGCTTGTAATAATAAGAAGGACGGTACGGCAACTGATCAGACAACCGTTGCTACAGACGGCACGATCACAGCCGATCATGATGCTATTTCTGCAGCTCAATCGACTAGTGGTGACGCACATTACAAATGCCCTAAAAATTGTGAAGGGGGCGTAGGTAGTGGTCAGGGCAAATGTCCGGTCTGCGGCACTGATATGGTGCATAACCCTGCGTTTCACGCTCAAACACCAACTACACCGGGAACATCCCCACAGACACCTATCCAGGTTGATCCGACAAATGCAACCGGAACTGCTAATGCAAATCCAACACCTTCGGTAGGTAGCCCTGAACCAGCTCAAAACGCTAAAGGCGTATGGCATTTCACATGCTCTAAAGGTTGTGAAGGTGGTGCAGGCGCTGTAGGAAAATGTGCTAAATGTGGAAATGCGCTTACACACAATCAAGCGTATCACTAAGTATAACTGTTGTTATCAGTCCTGACGATTGATCGCATACAAGTAATTGCAGATAACAAAAAGGCAGTACGAAAGTGCTGCCTTTTTGTTTTAGTGATACTTGACCCCATTTCCAGCACTTCATGAAATTATCGCTTACCGATAGCCTTACAAGCGAGATAATCAATGAAGATTTCATAGTAAGTAATCGAAGAAGCCATTTGTGACAGAGGATGGAGAATGCGCTGATCTTCTCTGGCGGACCTAGCAAAAGGCCCTCTGTTATATGAAGGAAGGATAATGATGCTACACTTGTTACAAGTCGATTTTGTGTTTAATATCGATCCGAAAGTTTGCAAAAGGCCTTCAATCATTCTGCATTTACGTGTTTACCCAAAAAAAAAGACAGCACTTTCGTGCTGCCTTTTTAATATGGTTTGATTTAAGCGTTACATTTTACTAAACTTCGTTGGGTACCAATTCCCTCCGGATTGAACCCATAAGAAGTAGATTCCCTGTGCCAGATTGCTGATGTCTATCATCTTGTTATTGTGATTGACACTTACTATCCTCATTTCCTGGCCATCGATTCCTACAACTCTAAGAGAAGTGATATCATCATTAAAACTGATATTTAGAAAGTCCTGAACTGGATTAGGATAAACCATAAGTTCTTTTTCATCTTCGGGGTTTATAATGTTGTCAACCGGTTTTTGAAGCTGTGGTGCATTAACCTCTACAATATTCAATCCACTTTCGATAAGACCGCCTTCAATCAACCCTCCAGATGTAATTTTTGTAATAATAACCTGATCAATATAAACCTGGTCAGCATTATCGCTTGCATCGCATTGAATTCTGAAACTTGCATTTGTTGTGGGTACAAAGCCTGGAACGACTACGGTAGAGGAGTAAAATTGATTGTTATTAAAATTCGTACCGCGGATATAAGTTCCAATCGTCACCCATGCCCCAGTTCCGGCTTTATACTGCAACCAAAAATCTTCCCCGACTTCCATGCTGTAAGCATAGTAGTGAAATTGGATTTGAAGTCCTACAACTCCGGAGCTAACGTTGAAGCTTGGCGAAGTCATTGAGGATTGTGTAAGTGAATTATCTGCAAGCCGAATTGAATATTGCCCTTCATATGAATTTGAACTCACTACACGTGCAGCATCCGATCCACCATCTACCCATGTATCCCAGCCTGTTTCAAAATAACCAGCTAATAATACATTTCCGCCAGGAGGTGGAGGTGGAGGTGGTGCAGCAGGTACGATGACAACCGTATAATCTTCTACCTCGCCTAATGGAAAGGATCCGCATGCAACGGGGTAAGAACCATATTGCATTGAAACTCTCATCCGTGTAGTCAGAGATGCATTTCCCGAAGGAACTACAAAACTTAGACTGATGGCTACAGTGCCAGTGCCCTGAGCAACCTGCTCACCCGCATCAGCCCAATCCAAATCACCGTTATAATCAATCCAAACTCTCCAGGATTCATTATGAATAGCCCCAGGGAAACCGGGAGTTAGCGTGATTGTATTGGTGGTACCCTTAATCAGATTTGTGGTCAGAGATAAATAGTTACCATAGCCATTATTATTTCCACTTGTATTGTTGATGGTTCCAAGCACGACTTTGTTGATGTATTCACCTGCAGTACTAGTACCATTAGAAGTACAATATCCCGGTGGTGGTGGTGGCGGAGGAGGTGGTGGTGGTGGTGCACCGCAGGCCGTCAAACAGTTATTTGTTGCATTTACCTTGCTACGCAAAACATTACCAGGTTGTGTACCGAAACCAAGATTAAAATTGATTCCAACGTTTTGCGTGTGGCAGTAACTCATGATGGTTCCTCCACCAGCAGGTATTGCCGGTTGTGGACATGATCCTTCGGGGGCAGCACAACCATCGATGGCAGTATTATTACCATTCCATGCACAGGCATGTGTATGTTTTGAACCTATTACGTGGCCCATTTCGTGTGTGATCACCATAACTGACCAGCTGTAGGTAGGAACATTCAGATAGGTAGATGAAATCGCACTAAATGCTTTTCTCCAGTCAGGATTTGATTGGCACAAACCATCTAATACTGCAATTCCTCCACTTGTCTGATATGAAACCAGGTGACCAACGTTGCCGTTAAACTCACCGGATAGTGCTTGAAAGGAAGAGAACATAGCAGAAGCTGTTGCTCCTGTATAAGGGCTCGTGGTAGTCCAAGCGAGTATTTCGCTAATCGTCATCGTAATACTTTCATTGGTATAGATGACAAAACTTTGGTTAAACAGTCCCGTGATATAATTGGTAGCAGGAGTCACTCCGCCTTTTTGCGTTACGATGTCATCATCGATTTCGATATAGACCCGGACGCAATCACCTACATCACGACCTTGGGAAGTTGGATTCAATTGTTCATCCGTATAAGGAATACCATCGTCGGCTGTCCCGCATTCGAATTCAGATTTCCTGTCCAGATCAGCATCATTATAAAGAACATGCTTGTTTTCCATATCCTGTTGAATTCTACCTAATACAAGATTTCCCTTATCGGTAGTAATCAGGCCCATGATCTCATCCTTGAAAACTGAAAGCGAAACAAGAGAACCAGGATCCCCTTCTACAATCCCTTTGTAATAAACTCCAGGCGAATAGTCAGTCGCCATGGTCGGATCATCGCTTGTAAACAAGGCAAAATCTTCGGTTAAAATTTCATGTCGAACTAGTAGCAATTTTACTGCAGAACGACTTGATACAGGCAATGACAGTTCAACGTGGTCAGTTCGGTTATTTATCAAGGACTCGATAGCATCAGGTTCGATGGATAAAATAGTCCCCTGTCTAAGTCCTTCCAGATTTAAAGATCTATTAAGAACATCATTCGATTGAAATTTCAATAAAGGAGCGCTTTGGAATTGATTCCCGGTGGATCTGGCATTACTCACATCCTGGAAAACTTTATTCTGGCCCTTGGCCATTCCACATAGGAGTAGCGCAAACAGTAAGACTGTAATTCTCAACATTAATTAGTGTTTAAAAAAAATGGTTGGATACCTAAATCAATCCGTCAGTTCAAAAATTTGAAAGCAAGCGGAAAAGCTGTTTTTCGTTTAGCACTTTTTCAGGCGAGCAAGGGGGGATTTAGGAGGGGATTTACTCAGAATCAAAGCTGAACCATTTCGCTTCCTACCTTATCGGTTATCAAAAATTGTACTTAATTTCTTAGAAACCAAGCTTTTTGACTTATTTAATATAAAAATCAGGGTTTATACTTATACAATTTCAATATAAGGCAGGAAAAAGGGGTTGATTCCTCCCTTGTTTTTTATAATTACTGCTTTTTACACTCGTCCAGCTTTTTCTGAACATCACCTAAAGCACTCTTTTGAGCTTCTACCTCTTTTTGGCTGAGCTCTTGGTTTTTGATATTTTGTTCGATGTCCTGTTCAGCTTGTGCAATTCTCTTTTTGGAGTCCTCTATAACTTTATAAAGGGAATCATTTTCACGTTTCAACTTTGTCAGGTTAGACTCCGCCTTGGTTACTAATTTTTCCTGGTCTTCTAATTCCTGAGTCACCATGTCTAATTTGACCTTACGGCCGAAGTCCTTTAGGAAATTGACACCGGCAACATATTCTTTGGGATAGGCCTGGGAGCTAACAAAACCGGAGCCCATATCAATCCAAACAACCATTTTAGTACCATTCCCAACTTCCTCACTAAGGCTGTAAAGATTTAGCCTGTTTACACCCCCGATGTCAAGGATTTGTACATCTGAAACGACCGTCTCCTTAGCTGATTTAATCTTAGTCACCTTTCCATAGGATTTCATATACTCTTTCCAGGCACCGTCTACAAATTTCGCATCGACGCCTTCCAATACAATCGTTAATGCAGGTTGCGATCCGGTAGACATCGATCGGGTATCTTCCAGGACTTGGGAATGGAGATTACCGAAGCCAAATATGGAGATAAGTAGGAGGAGGGTTGAATTTTTCATAGTTACAGAATTACTGGATTGAAGGTTATAGAATTACAATATGATATCTATATTGGATGATAATACAATGGAAAAGCTCTGAAGGTTTCAAAATACTCTGAATTTTGAAATCATTATGATTTTGTCATCACCAATACCTGTAAGGTTTTGATTGTCAGTATGCTTAGATAATTAGGATCTCTGATTATTTGGCCTCACCACAGTGAAGACTCTTTAATTATTGACTCCAAAATGGACCCCACCTTTTCCTTCAGTCACCACCGTTCCTGCGATGCTCTATTGGTCTCCGGGGCTATTTAAGCGTTTGGATATTGTCTGCATCGGTCAAAGCGATGCTCACAGGCATGTCTATGACCCTTCACTTTGCCTGATAGGAAGTAAAGTTCATCGACTCCTCAATACTAAACCTAAGCAATGTGAAATTTTAGCATCAAGAACTCCGCCGGATGTACATTGTATTGAAAGCAGTCTCCCGCACACTAGGTAGTCTCCTCAACTCCAGGTTTTAAAAGCAAGTCCTGTTTTGTTGAACACTTTCTTGCCCTGGGGTGGCCAAGTATCCCTTTTGATAATCGTTTTTAAATGGAAGATTTATGTCTATTACTTCAGTGGTAGTAGCTCTGCTGATACAGTAACTTTCACTATGTCAGCTATATTCTTCAGGAATAATTTAGGAATATCAATTCCATAATCAGCAATAGGTATTTCAAAGGATCCCCTACACTTACTGCCCCACTTTTAACAACTATAGATGCTTGTGAGATAATAGGGCTGGTTACTCCATGTATAGTTAAATAGCCACTGATTTCCACTTTGTACTCACCATCATGAGCCAAATTCAGAGTTGTACAATTGGAAAAACTCCCTTTAAACAACCCTTTCGGATATTTATCGCTGTCCATATAAAGATCATTAAAGTGGATCTGCTGGACTTCCTTTGAAAATTCAAAACTCTTGATCAATACATCAATACAGACCATTCCATTTGCCCGGTTTCAAAATCCAATACTGCTCTTGCATTGTTGTTAATAGCCTGAATCGTTTCTATGGGAGCTTCAGACAAAAAATGAATGGAGCCTGCTTTCGAATAATATTTCTGGCTATAAACAAAGGATATAAAGAGACAACCAATGAACGAAAGATAATATCTTTTCATAGGGTGTTAATTATTAGGAGCGCCATCTAATACCCACATTTCTATCTTACGTATTTGACATTCTGGCAATGGAGCGCGGTCTTTAGGCATAGGTGTAAAACCTGGCAGATGCCTCAATGCCCCTACCAACCGCCCGGATTCTGCAAAGACTTTAATGTTAGCATATTCTTCTAATTGTATTCCACTTATAGGTGCATCTCCACCGTGGCATATTGAACAATTTTGCAAGATGATGGGAACGATTGTAGCACTATAAGTAACACTTGTGGTATCGCAAATCTCCATTGGATACAATTCCTCTTCGTTATAATAATAGCAGGAATTCAGGCTTGTTACAAGTGCTAACCACAATAGGTATGTAAGCGTTTTTTTTCAAAATAAAAATGAATAAAACTTGAAATCAAAGTCAATACCTACTAAAGCTATTTAATCTAGTGAAATATGGTTTTTTATAATTGTCCTATCGGGCGATAGTTCCACCGAATCGGTTAAATAATACCCAATGGCATGTTACACTTCCCCTTCAAGCCATTTTTTGAAAAGCGGTGACTTCTCTGTACTGACTATGACTTCTTCACTAACTACAGGCAATAAGTCGATACGTACTCTTGCTTTTGTATGAGCATGCATATGTTGTATAGCCTCGATATGAATAATATATTGGCGATTGATACGAAAAAAACGAGTTGGATCAATCATCACTTCAAGGTTTTCTAAAGTATAGTCCAATGGGTACTTTCGTCCTTCACGTGTCAGCATAAAAGTGATTTTATCGGCTGTGTAGAAGTAGGCAATATCCTGTTGATGAATCAATCGCAAACTTTGTCCCATGCGAATCAGGAACCGCTTTTCGCCGGGTTGTTTTAATAATAGCTTGTTTACTATTGGACTTAAATCACTTCGTTTCCCTCTGGAAGCATGATATCGGGCCAGCGCATGTTCCAGTTCATCTTGTTTTAAAGGTTTAAGGAGGTAAAATAAAGCATGTACTTTAAATGCCTCTATTGCGTATTGGTCATAAGCCGTCGTAAAAATTAATCCCATTCCATCAAAAGAATGATGCCGGAAAATTTCAAACGCTGAACCATCAGCAAGGTGAATATCCATAAAAACAAGATCAGGAGATGGATGCTGTTCCAAAAAATTAAGTGTAGACTCTACTCCATCAGTCACCCCCACCACTGAAACATCAGGAGCAACCTTCTTCAACATATTGACGAGACGGGTAGCTGCCGGTTTTTCATCTTCGACAATCAGAACGTTCATGTTATTGTGTTGAGTTGCAAAACTGGGATACTTACTGTAAAGGTTTCTCCATCATTAAGGATTTCAATACAGGAGGATGTAAGATATTGATATCTGGTCAACAAACTGCTTAAACCAAACCCCGTAGATTCAGAAGAAGATTGAATTTTGGGTTGAATGGGATTTGACACCATTAACCGCTTGTGATCAATGGTGATTGTTATCGTCAGTGGTTTTACATCGCTGACAATATTATGCTTGATTGCATTTTCCACCAATAATTGAAGACTGAGAGGTGCAATGAACCCTTCAAGCGTTTCTATGTATTCGTTAATCACGATATTATCGCCATACCGTTTCTTCAATATATAGGTATAATTTCTCATGATATTTATTTCTTCCGATAAAGAAATTAATTCCGAATCCCTATGTAATAAAACACCTCTGAAAAATGAAGAAAGCTGGTCTACGTAATCGACGGCTGCCACCTGATCCTCTTCAATAATTCCAGATAACGTATTAAAGCTATTGAACAGAAAATGAGGATTGACCTGGGCATGAATAGCATTTAATTGAAAGGTTGTCTTTTCTTTTTCCAGCTGATGAAAACGGCTGATTCGACGGATTCGTTCCCGCATATACAAGTATGCCAAAAAAGAAATGAATAACAAACTGCAGAGTATAAACCACCAAGTCAAATAAAATGGAGGCGAAACAATGATTTGCCGTTGAATAGGAACAGATTTTGAAAAATCATCATTATGGGAACCCGCCACGACAAATGTATATGTGCCTTGAGATAATTTTGAATACACAGCTCTGCCCTCTCGCGTATAAATCCAATCTTCGTCATGTTCTTTCAACATGTAGCGATACCGAACGCTTCCTGGATCCGTATACCATACACCCGTAAAATGGAAATCAAGAAAATTACTATCGGAGCTGAGCTTAATCGGATCTGACAGGTACTTAGAAGTTAGAGTCAAGTCCACCCATTGCATACGCACGTAATGTGAACTATCCCATCCAATAGATTTATAATGAAGAACTTTTTCCGTATCCGCGATCCAAATCGATCCATCAGAATCCAAGGCTAAGGAATTGATATTTGGTGAAAACGAAGTCAGACCCGTGGTAGCGCCAAACATTGAAATGCCGGTGATTTGATTTTGAACCTGAATACTGCCCTCGCTTACGATTACAATTTCACCTTGACCCGAAGTAACAAGACTATTTTCAGATCCGACTGTACTTGAAATATGTTCCAATAGATTTCCCTTTGGATCCAATTTGAAAATATTTCCCTTTGTACCGGATACCCATATATTGTTTTGCGCATCGGCAGTAACACTGTATATCGTACGAAGATCAAATGAATCTTCTCCCAACTTCAGCATAGGTTTCGTAAAATGATGTAATTCTTGTCCATCGAGATAATATAAACCCAGTCCATCTGTAGCAAACCAAACTTTCTGATCATCGGCAACATATATGTCATACACAAAGCCAGCGGGAAAATCATATTTCTCCTGAAAAAGCGTAATGGACAATTCATCTTTAACAGGATGATCTGTCCAGGTGATTTCAGTAATACCTCCTAATGTTGCAAGCCATGTCTGGTTAGCTTTCCCGGCAATGTTCGGAATCGTATTATTTGAAATGCCATTATGTTCAGTAAGATGTTTTACCCCATTGCGTTCGGGATCATATATATACAGGCCTTGGTCGGAAGTGCCAATCCAAAGACAACCTTGCGGATCGGCATATATAGACCAAATGTTCAAATTTTCTTCATCCAAATGTTGTGTAAGGGACCCACTTTCCTGATCCATACTGAACAAGCCTTTTTTACATCCAAGCCAAAGTTTATTATTCATTACTGCAATAGCCTGTATTTCCTTTACACCCGGAATTCTCAGATCTAACTGTGTGTTAGCCACAAATAATTTATTTCCTGCGGAGACCCAAAGATTTCCTGTGCGATCAAAAAAAAGATTTGTTATATGTTCATTCAGATCATCAGGTAATTTGATTGATCGTACCTTTTTATTGTAAGAATAATGGTTTATACTTTTTTCAAATCCTACCCAAACCTCATCTCCATTTCCATTGACGAGGCTTACCACTTGACCTTCTTCAGCCTTACTTAATATAGTATCATTAATACTTTTTCCTACAGAGCTATATCTTACGAGGCCATAATCATAAATTCCAATCCATATATCTCCATTGCTTTGCTGCTCCAGTTCTTTCACTATTTCATCTGGTAAACCATTTTTTCGATGAAGATTGTCTATGCTCTCTTCAGGATACGTATGGTAAATCCAAACCCCATTGTCTGTTCCCAACCACAGCCTCCCCTGTCGATCGATTAATGCATCGTAGATGTCATCTATATGTTCCAGGTTTTGAAATCGGAGACGCGTAAATTGGTTCTTGTGGATGACCCATAATCCTTTTCCATAAGTGGCAATGAAAACATCACCATTTTTTTGAAATAGGATTTTAGAAATTGGAAATCCTTTTATAGAATTTGTATTGATTGATTCTGAATGACCTTTTGAAGTTATGATCTGTATAGATCCATCTTGATAACCGACCCATTTTTCACCTTTCGGACTTTCGGATATTGTACTCACAGTCTGGGTGGATCCACCAGGTAAAGGTGTATATCTATATTGCCTTCCATCGAAAGAATAAAGGCCATTATCCGTACCGATCCACATCATGTGATCTGAATCCTGGAATAGTTTGTTGATTTCCTGAATATCCCTACCGTAATCAGAAGGCATTTGCCTGAAATAATATTCCTGGGCCCTGCCGGATACTGTGAGAGATATGAAAATAATCATGAAAAACCAGTTCATGATTTCTTCATAAGTGTAAGGGTAGCTTTTACAGTGATTTCTATTTCCTGCGCGATTTTCTGATTAACAATTCGTGGTACTTCTATTTGGTGATCAAGTAGTGGAATCCTGAATTTTGCATTGACAATAACGCTATTACCATTAGAAATCAACTCCGTTTTGATAATGCGTTCCTTCGTTTGACCATGAATAGTAAGCTGTCCTTTGGCCCTCGCAGAATAAGTGCCGGGTTTAGTGAGGTCTATAAATTCAATAATTTTTCCTGTGAAAGTTGCTTTTGGATATTTAGCAGACTCTAAATAATTTTCATAGAAATGCTCTTTTTGAAGTTCGGTATTAAATCCTTCGAACGATGTAATCGATACCAGAAACAAAAATGTCATATCGTTTTGATCAATAACTCCTTTAAGTTCATTCGAAGACGCTTTAATAATTTCAAGAGGGGCATCCGACCGGAAAGAAATAAATCCTGTGTTCGTTTTGAAGATTTGATTTTGGCCACTGGCAGTGAAAGCCATTAAGAAGCATAGTGTACCAATAAAAATTCGCCTTGGCATAACCAGCTTTATAAAGAACGAAGCCCTTTTCAAAAATATATCCGAATTGTAAAAAGAAATTAAATGTTCCATTCTTCCTCTTTTCTGTAGACGATCCCTTTGAAATGACCCACTAACTCTCCACCTCTTATGATCTGCACGTGATAAACACCCAACTTATGTGTAATGGATATTTCATCGGCAATTGCTGTGATCACATCTCCAACCATAACAGGCTTTAGATGATTGATAGAAGTTTCAATTGAAACCGATTTTCTCCCCTGCGCATTCGATGCAAAAGCCAATGCACTATCCGCCAGTGCATACGTAATCGCTCCATGGGCTATACCAAACCCATTTACCATATCGGATCGAACCTGCATTTCAAGGGTGCAATGGCCCGGACCCTCAGCAATTCTTTGGATACCTAGCCACTGGCTAAAGGCATCCTTATGATACATACGGTCCACAATGGTATTCATTAAAAAAAAGTTTGATCTGCTTCAGCCATTTTTCTTAACCCTGCACTGCATCGGTATCGCTCTTCTTTATATGTATGGTGCAGCGTATCCATTCGATCAACACACGATTGAATTCCGATTTGATCTGCCCATTGCAATAACCCCTTTGGATAATTAACTCCCAGCGTCATGGCCTGATCAATATCCTCCCGATTAGCAATCCCATAATAAAGCGCATCTGCTGCTTCATTGATCAACATAATGACTACCCTGTCACAAATTTCCTGATCGGAAAAAATAGAGGTAAAAGTGTTTTCATCATCTTTCTCACCGGTCTCCAATATTCCTGTTGCACTATACTTATAAAATCCTTTACCGGTTTTTCGTCCTAACCAGCCTGCCCTCACCATATTACCTTGCATTGTAGAGGGCTTGTATCTGGATTCGAAATGCATGGCAGTCCATACCGAACGCGTTACAGCTTCATTGATATCATTTCCGATAAAGTCCATGAGTTCGAAAGGACCCATTTTAAATCCTCCGATTGCTTTCATGGCTTTGTCGATGCGAAAGGGGGTTGCAAGTTGTTCTTCCGCAATACGCAACGCTTCGCCATAGAAAGGTCGCGCGATTCGATTCACGATGAAGCCGGGAGTGTCCTTAGCAAGTACAGTAACTTTGTCCCACGATTGTATGATCGTGGTAATATCCTCAACAACCTTGTTGGAAGTCTGAAGCGCAGGAATGATTTCCACCAACTTCATCAACACGGGAGGATTAAAAAAATGTATCCCGATAAATCGATCTGGTTGTATCAGGTTTTTTGCAAGGCCCGTGACGGATAAAGATGAAGTATTCGATGCGATGATTGCTGTATCAGGTAACATCCGTTCGATGCTACTGAATAATTTTTTCTTCTCTGCTTCATCCTCAATAATCGCTTCTATTA
>JAYUXX010000124.1:0-5067 GCA_043752765.1 Saprospiraceae bacterium
TGTGCATTACTCTGATTCCGGTCGATTGTAACTATTCCAGCACCGGTGCCCGTTGAATTTGTGGGCGGAACTTCCTGACCTCCATTCAAATCAAATGTATACGCTTCACGGGCCAGCTTATAAACCTGACCACGGATTTCTCCTCCGGGATTTGCCGCTGTATGTACATTTAAATATAATCCTCCGGCCAGCATTCGATTCAATAGTTCAATTGAGATGGGTGTGGAGCCGATGATTACATTTCCATTGACACTACCGGACAAATCAACTACAACCGGACCGTTCGCACCTGCATTGCCGGCGTGAAAATGAGCACCAGTGACAGGTCCCGTCAGACTATCTAATAATATATAATACTGCAAGGTGGATAAATCGGGACTAACCGTAATAACTCCCAGACCCGTGCCACTTACATCAATAGCAGGAAATTCTTGTCCTCCATTGAGTAGCACATCGAAAGTCAATCCTTCATCAAGCCTAAGTTGACCACGAATTTCTCCGCCAGGATTGTTAACAGTATGTACATTGACATACAGATCTCCGGCGCGAAGTGCAGCTAAAAAATCTCCCGGTTCCCATGTACCACTCAATACGTTTCCTGCTAAAAACGAAGAGAGATCAAAAATGACCCCACCATTTGTACCACTTGCCCCTTCATGAATGTGTGCGCCGACTACTGCACTTGATAAGCCTTCGAACACCATGTTGAAATCAAGTGATTTTCCAGATTTCGTAAGGTTAGCGATGAACAATCCTTTTCCATTGGAGGAAACAGATGGCACTTCATTCGTTCCGTTGAGTTGTGCATAATACCTAAAATCAGTTTCGAGTTGTATCTGACCTCTGATCTCACCACCAGGGTGCATTTCGGTGTGAGCATTTAGATAAAAATCGCCGCTTACAAATTTTGCAAATGTAGCCCTCGTGATATTCTGTATTGCTCCTTTTACGCGATTTCCCTGGAGGAAAGGTGTAAGATTAATTACTACAGGACCATTTATCCCGACGGCTCCTTCATGAATATGAATTCCGGTGATAGGCCCGCTGAGATTGCTCAGACTTACATTAATGTATAGTGTTGATTTTTTTTCATCGAATGATAAAATACCGAGGCCCTGGCCATTTGATACGACAGCAGGAACCTCTTCATTGCCACTCATTCTGGCGGTGAATAAGAGGCTTGAGGATAAGTGATCTGCAAATGCGGTTGACCAGTAACCTATCATGAGCATCAGAAGTGGAAGTAATTTTCTATTCATTTTTTTTGTTTAAAAGTGATTATTTATGTTTCAATCCATAATTCTGTTGAACAGAGACTTTGGCTTGCCAAAATAGCATTTCCAAATTAGGGTTGTGATGATTTTAGATGTAAAAGTTCTGAGCGAGAATATAATCCAGTTAAACAGATTTAACCTCAGGCCAATCCTTCCCATCTGTAAAATATAATCTTTGGTTTGTTCTGGATCGCTGATCTTAAGGTTAGTCAGATTCCTGACTATTAGCATTTCCAAATTGATAATTCAGGTTTGACGGACCAGCTCCTTCTGGGAAGATCTATTGTAAATGAACTATCGCCACTCACCAGAACAATTGATTCCTAATTTATTATTCTAGGTTCATGTCTATGCGCACCGCCTTTATCACGCGCATTTGCCATAATAGATTCTATATGATCGGGTTCGATAGGTACATCCGACATTAGATTTTTTGGTCCAGCCCGGGTGATCAGGATATCATTTTCGAGTCGTATCCCAATATTTAATCCCGGTATATAAATGCCAGGTTCACAGGTGATGATCATTCCTGCACGTAATGGCGTTTCTCGTTCGGCAATATCGTGTACATCAAATCCCAGATGGTGACTGACACCGTGCATAAAATATTTTTTCCACAAGGGGGACTTTGTATCCTGCCTCTTGACCTCACTTCGGGACAAAATTTTAAGTCGGATCAACTCAGCTTCGACAAGTTTACCAGCTTCTTTGTTAAGCCTTTCAAGTGTCATCCCCGGTCTCATCATATTGGTCGTTTCATTTAACACATGGAGTACAGAAGTGTATATTTTCTTTTGCTCATTTGTAAATCTCCCTGATGCCGGAATTGTACGTGTCATGTCCGAGGCCATGTTAGCATGTTCAGCACCAAAATCAATCAGGATTAATGAATTCTTAGCAATAACCTGATGATTGGTAATATAATGTAGAGTACATGCTGCTTTTCCTGATGCAACAATGGGTTCGAATGCATGCTGGCATCCGTGTTGGTTTAGAATATATGTTAATTCTGCTTCAACCTCATATTCTTTTCTGCCTTCATGGACATTGTTAAGCACTCGTTCAAAAGCAAAAGCTGTGATTTGGACTGCTTTTTTTACCAAAGAAATTTCCTCGGGATGTTTGATCATCGCGAGCTTACGCATTATCGATTGAGATGAATCAATTTTATGGGCAGGAAATGATTTGGTTAACTGCGATAACATTCTTTCATTTTGCGAAGAAGAAGTGATGTGCGTGGCCGGGTCAGAACTATTACAATATATTGAAGTGGCTGAACCAATCAGATCATTTAGCAGGCCTTGGAAGTGATCACCTGACACGATCGTTCGAATTTCTGAAATTTTTGTAGCTGATTTATGTGTGAGGCGTTCACCATTCCAAATAGCATAGGCTGGATCAGAGGGCAAAATAAATGCGATCTCTTTGTGTATTGATTTTTTAGCATCCGGAAAAAGAACAAGGATTGTACCGACCTGATCTATACCTGTTAAAGAGAATAAAGTAGAATTTTGCCGGTAGGGATAAAAGGTATCACCGCTACGGGGCATCGGATCGTTAGAATAAAAAATGGCGATCGATCCCGATTTCATTTGTTTCGCGAATTGATTTCGACGGTCAACAAATAGTTTTGGAGGGATCGGAGAGTAGCGCATAATGGATTTGTGTCAGCCTATATGTAGGTTAAGCCTAAGTGCAATTTTATTTTGTTCGGGCGGAATCGGCTTCAGCAGCAATATAACCAAAGGCAGGCCAGAAACCTGATGCGAGAATATTTCGCCTTAAAACAGAAGCCTCATTGGGGTTGCCATTGATTTCATACCAACAACTTAGACCGTAATTTTTAGTTGCATTTTCAAGAGGGTTGGGTGCAATCGCAGAAAACGTAGTAGAATTTTTCACTCCTTTATAGAGTAGTAATCTGTTGAGGTAATTTTTATTTTCTATAATCTCCATGTCCGGATGAATAGATTCAAGGAGCTTTGCTGCTGACAATGTGTCTCCTGAGCGCATATAGGATAAGTACCACCAATCTGAAGTAGCCACCTTGAGGTCCGGATTATCTGAATATTTCATACATGAGCGAAAGGCCGTAATAGCATTGTCGTAATCAGCTTGCATGTAGTATGCCAGCCCAAGATGGTAGAATAAATTGAAATGTAGATTGCTCAAAGGAATGTTCAACTCATTGGGTATTCCATCCGCCTCTTGTGCATGACTTCTGTTTTCAAGTAATACAATTCCTGTTGTCAGATCCTGTATAGCATCATCGATTCTTCTTACGTTGATATATCTGTGACCTCTATGACGATATAGCTCAGAAGCTTTTGGATGGATTGAAATACCGCGTGTGAAGATTTGTATTGCTTCTTTATACCGGTGGAGGTAAGCAAGTCTTCGCCCCATCCAGATAATATTTTCGAGATCATTTGAGTCAGCGAGATAAGCGGTGTTGGCTTCCTTTAACAGGCTATCTTTCACATGATATATTTCTTCACGATCGACAGGAGCCTGTAGGGTGTCTCCTAAAAAGCTGATCGCTTCTCCATGATATAACGGCTCATCGTAGATCGCTGAATTTTTTTCCGGAGTTTGAGCACAGGAGATAAAACACAGACACAGACATGAGAACATGAAAACACTTCTTAATAAAGGTTGTTCTTCTTCTTGTAAATGATCCATGCGTCGAAGATACTCACCTTGCTAAAAAAATCAGAGCAGGTCATCGATCTTCTTCAGATCGGATTCGTGGATGTGACCGATCCATGTTTGAAGTGTTTGTCGGGCCGATGATCTGACTTCTGGATTGATATACGCAGCGATGAGGATGAGCGCATACATCATGACACCCATATCATCAGTGTACCCGATAAGCGGAGAAAGATCCGGTATAGCATCGAACGGAAAAAACAAATAAACGAAACCACCTTGCACTGTTCGTTTCGCCCAACGGGGTGTCTCGCTTCTTCTGTAGGCATAGTACATCAGCAGAGATGCGTAGAGTAATGGACTGCCTATAGATTTTATGTGGTTGCGAAGTTTGGCTTGTATGAGATATGGATTCATTGTAATTCAGTTGTCCTTCTAAAGATAATGATGCGATTGAATTAATGATCGGTATATGCGTGCCGTTATCGCTGTGAAATTTTTGGATCACTTTTTGTAATTATTCTTTACGTCGCGTTGAGAAGATATACGCGCGCGTAAAAAATTTATTTGAAATATTTCATAAAAAATATATATAAAACAAATCTAAAGTGTAAATTTGTGTGGGTAAATGAACAAACCGTCCTCATATCGTTCCCTTCATCGTCTCTCCACGAATAAAAATTCCATCTTCATTCCGACCATGATGTGTTGTGATGTCGATCGATACTCTATCTAAATTTTGCAAACTTAATTTCATTATTCATATGGCTAAAACAGCAAAGAAGGCAGCTAAAAAAGCTGCAAAAAAAGCAGCTCCAAGAAAGGCTGCTAAGAAAGCGGCTCCAAGAAAAGCTGCTGCTAAGAAAGCGGCTCCAAAAAAAGCTGCTGCTAAAAAAGCGGCTCCAAAAAAAGCTGCTAAAAAAGCGTCTGCAAAGAAGACTACTCGTAAGTCTGCTGCTAGAAAAACTGTAGCTGCCGCTAAGGCATCTCCAGCTAAAAAAGCTCCAGCAAAGAAATCTTCTGCAAAAAAGGCTTCTAAAAAAGCAGCTCCTAAAAAAGCAGCTAAGAAGTCAACTGCAAGGAAATCAGTGAAAGCTAAGCCTTAAGCAGACGAATCTACAATTGCCATTGAGGCAACGGGAAA
>JAYUXX010000125.1:0-1991 GCA_043752765.1 Saprospiraceae bacterium
CCGATGTTATTACTGTAACCCCGGACATGAACATAGATGATTGTATGCAATTGTTTATCAACAAACATATACGACACCTTCCCGTTATAGCTGAAGGTAAAGTAATAGGAATGCTGAGTATTGGGGACATTGTCAATGCGATGATCCAAGAGCAGGGAGATCACATAAAATTCCTCGAACAATATATTCAGGGCTCGTAAGCCAAAAAACATTTTTTTCTTCCATCAATTTTGAATATTATTATTCTCAAGCCTACCCGGCAATTGCAGGGCTGTCATACTCGTAATTGATTTCATTTTGGAACTCTTCCTAATGGTTTGAGAATCCGCTTGAAACAGATAAAGCCAGTACTGCATTATTGACCGTGCTTATTGCTTCATAACTTTTGAACTCCATTTGAGCAAAATCCAAATATTGTTACAGGACTTCAATTAAGACTCCTTTTATGTGTTACATAAGATCAAACAAATTTGTTTGAGGTTTTCTTGTTCGTTCATATAAGCTTAGATCATATTCAAATGAAGTAGCATGGGGCAAAAACCTCTTTTTAGCGAGATCAAATTGTTTGCCGATGATCTCTGCATACTTCCCTTCCCCTTTCATCCTTACACCAAACCGACTATCATTGAGGGTGCCACCATGTGTATCCGTAATGCGATTCAATATTTTATCAGCACGGTCTTTATAGTTTTTGCGAACCCAATCGGTAAAAATAGGCCCCACATCCCCATTCAGTCTAACCGTTATATAGTTCGCATTTTTTGCACCTGCATTACTTATCGCCTCCATCAAGTCCATAATTTCATGATCGGTTAGACCTGGAATGACAGGTGCCAGCATGGCATGAACAAATACTCCGGCCTTGGATAATTCTTCAATCACCTGCAATCGCCGTGCAATCGAAGCTGTCCTTGGTTCAAGCAACCTTCGTGTCCCTTCTGTCAGGGTGTTAATAGACACGGCTACAGTTACAAGTTTTTTCTCTGCAAGCCTGCTAAGGATGTCTATGTCACGTAAAATCAATGCGCTTTTGGTAATCAGACCCACAGGATGATTGTAGCGCTCCAGGACTTCCAATATCTTCCGTGTGAGTTTGAATTTGGCCTCTGCCGGTTGATAACAATCTGTATTGCCCGAGAGCATAATTGGAGCAGCCTGCCATTTGGGAGAAGCCAATTTCCGGGCCAGAATTTCAGGGGATTCTTTTTTAATCAGGATTTTACTTTCAAAATCAATACCTGCGCTGTATCCCCAATATGGATGGGTATTTCGAGCATAACAGTAGACGCAACCGTGTTCACATCCCTGGTAAGGATTCATGGAATATTCGAGACGGATATCGGGGCTTTCCACTTTATTGATGAGTGTTTTCGGATGGGTGTCCAGATATTCTGTTTTGACATCATCTGCCGGGAGTGAAAAGGTTAAATCGGGATGACTGGTTTGTTTAAGCTTAGAATATGGATTGTCAGGATTGATTTGGGCGCCTCTGCCTTTCATGTTTACAGGTATTTGCCTGTAAGTTAGGCGATATATGACTGATTATACGTCATATTTTGAGAAATATGGTATAATTCTCCAGAATCTGACTTATTCAAGCATGATTAAAGAGAGTTGATCAGTACTGGTGGCACGACTAGTCGTGCCACCAGTAGTGGTGCCACGAGGTCCTAACAGGCTGAATGTCAGCGACCCAAGAGGGTTTTTTAACACTTTAGCTTCACTTGGACATTAATTAATTTTTGTATTCGCTTCCGCCATTTATCATCTACAAGTCACGATCTTTCTCTATTCATCAGATAATCCCGATCTTCATGATAGCTAAAGTAAATTTGTAAAACGGGGCAGCGAAATAGCCCATTTAGTATCAATCTATTATAGTACTTCAACTCAACGCATTTGCAGGAGCACGAACTGATTAGTGGATGCAGGGCTAATAACCGGATGGCACAGCGATTCCTCTACGAGCGATTCGCACCACTATTGATGTC
>JAYUXX010000126.1:0-11793 GCA_043752765.1 Saprospiraceae bacterium
GCAAAATCCATTTTCTCTTCTTCGGCAATCATATCTTTCGGATCCTGCAATTGTTCCGGAAATTGGCCACTCTTGTTCATCTCCTTGACAAGTTTGACACGTTCAAGTGGCAAGGCCATCATTACATTTCTACCTTTTTCAACCTCGACAGAATAATACAGTAGTCTCTTGAAAATATCCATTTTGATCAGCGATGCTGAACCTCCCTGAAACTTCAATCGCTCTACATCCTGAGGAAATTCTTCAATGGCCTCCATATAAGTGTCAAGCTCATAGTTTAGGCAACATTTTAATCTTCCACATTGCCCTGAAAGTTTAGCCTGGTTGATGGAAAGATTTTGATAACGCGCCGCATGGGTATTCACAGTCTTGAAGTCAGTTAACCAGGTTGAACAACACAACTCTCTCCCGCACGAACCTATACCTCCAATCCTTCCCGACTCCTGGCGCGCACCTATCTGCCGCATCTCCACTTTTACCTGAAATTCCTTAGCATACAATCTTACCAATTCTCTGAAATCTACCCGACCTTCAGCCGTATAATAAAAAGTTGCTTTTCGTCCATCGCCACGATACTCTACATCACTTATTTTCATATCCAGAGCGAGCGAAGCTGATATCGCTCTGGCGCGAATCATTGCATTCTTTTCCAGACCACGGTATTCATTTAATCGCTCAATATCACGTTCATTTGCGACACGAATGACAGGAAATGTAACGGCTTGTTCTTTGGTATGTTTTTTCTTTAACTGGAGTCTGACGAGTTCACCTATGAGAGAAACTTCACCCACGTCATATCCAGTACCTGTGTCAACTACCACAATATCTTTGGTGGATGCCGGATGATGAGGATGATTTCTAAAAAATTCTTTTCGTGCTCCTTTTTTAAAACTAAGTTCAATGATATCTGTACCGGTCGGATCGTCAAATTCATAAACGGATAACCAGTCATGTGTATTCAATTTATTGCATCCACCTGTTGAACAGGAACCTGTGTTCTGGCACCCATTAGGGGATCCACTGCTGCACGTTGCACATGCCATTATTTACGAGTTTATATATTGATAGCGATACTTCGCCAATTGATTTTTTATTTGAATCGTCATCGACAACCAAAGAAGTTTAGTATTTGCATTTCGGCTGATTTTTTCAAAACCAGTTTGTACATTTTGAATGACCGAATACCATACTTCGGGATTGAAATTTTCATGCATATAAATGGTCATCTCCTTACCTTCCCGGGAATCAGTACCACCTCTACATTCTTTTAATATATCTCGGATAGAAGAAATTGCGAATAAAGCAAAATGCTTTTGTTCTTCCTTTTCCTGCCCACCCATTTTTGTTGCCCAGTTTGCCAACTCATATCCCTTTCGCCCTATCATTATTCTAAACCATGTATTCAGTTCTTCTTTGAAATTAAGCATTGAATTTTGTGCGAGGGACAATGCCCGATTCATATCATTTCCAGACTGAAGCGCAATTCTTTCTGCGGACATTTTTTCCACTTTGTGGTCAAGTGTTAGCAGTTGAATGATTTCCTGTTCTTCCATTGGCGGAAAGAAACATTGCATGCAGCGTGATCGTATGGTAGGAAGAATCTGCTCTCGTTGATTGGTCACAAGAATAAAGTAGGTATCATCGGGAGGTTCTTCAATCATTTTCAACAGTCGATTCCCTTCTTTTGACAAAAACTGAGCCATCCAAATGATAAGAACCTTATTCCGCCCTTCGAAAGATTGTAGGCAAAGGTCACCTGTCGCATGTTGAATGTCTTCTTTATGAATGTCTACCTGTTTGCCTTCAACTTCACAGAATTGAGTCCATTGATACACATTCAACCATGGATTCGTCTTGATGGCATCCTTCCAGGGCTCAAGATATTCTATAGTCTTTGATTTGGAACCGGCAAGGGGAAGAAGGAAGTGGAAATCAGCATGAATATATTTTTGGGCGCGCCGGCAAGATGGACATTGGCGGCAAGCTTTTCCATCTAGTGGTGATCCGCAAAGTATATCATTAGCCAAAGAGATCGCGCCAGGAAGAATTCCTGATCCAGGGTCCCCATACAATAGGATTGCATGAGGAAGTTTTCCCTGCTGTAGTATGGTGTCCCATTGTTTCCGGATAACCGGTTGACCAAATTCTTCCAATAGTCTCATGCCTGACTAAATCAGGTGGACTCGATCCATTTTACGATCTGATCATCAAGAGGCGAGGTCTCCGGGGAGAACAATTTCTGCCACTGGCCTTGTGGGCTGATGGCATATTTTTGAAAGTTCCAGTCCACCTCATTGTCAGACTCCTCATTCAATTCCTTATTGGTCAACCATTTATATAATGGATGAACCGGGGAAGAGCGAATATTTATTTTTTTACTCAATGGAAAAGTCACCTGGAACATCGTCTGGCAAAAAGAAAGAATTTTCTCTTCGCCTTCCGGTTCCTGGCTACCGAAATCATTGCTTGGGCATCCGATGATAGATAATGTCTCATGATAGTACCTGTACAATTCCTCCAGTTGTTCATATTGCGGAGTATACTCACATTCTGATGCCACGTTTACGATCATCAGTTTTTTACCCCGGAATTGATCTAACCTAAGTTCATTTCCATTGATGCCCTCGATGCTGATTTTGTGGATCGATGCCACCAATTCAATTATTTATAGTTGTAAAAATAATCAAATAATAGCAGGAAGTGAGGTTACCAAAAAAGCAACCTCTTTTGATGGCACGGCTAGTGGTGGCACGATTAGTGGTGCCAACACTAGTCGTGCCACCAGGTCCTAAATCCCTGATAATGAGAGTCTACAAGGGTGTTTTAACAATTGACTTTGAGTAATCACCTCAATTGTCTCATCTCTGGTCTATTGCACCATACTCTGGCTAACTTTGATCCTACAAACACTTGATTTATGATTTACCGCTTTGGGGACCACATTCCTGTCATCGATCCCTCATCTTTTATTCACCCTTTGGCAGCGGTCACGGGTAAGGTCATCATGGGTAAAAATGTGTACGTGGGTCCGGGCGCTGCTATCAGGGGAGATTGGGGAGAAATTATCATCGAAGATGGTTGTAACGTCCAGGAAAATTGCACAATCCATATGTTCCCCGGTATCACGGTGAGGCTTGAAGAAGGAGCACATATTGGCCACGGCGCAATCATCCATGGAGCTCATATAGGCAGAAACTGTCTTATAGGTATGAATGCAGTCATCATGGATGGTGTAGAAATCGGAGAAGAATCTATCGTCGGTGCCCTGACCTTTATTAAAGCTGGTGAGAAAATTCCTCGAAGAAGTGTGGTGGCCGGAAACCCCGCCAAAGTCATCCGTGAAGTATCCGATGAAATGATCGTCTGGAAAACTGAGGGAACCGCACTGTATCAAAAACTACCTGCAGAATGCTTCCAGTCACTTAAACCAGTTTTACCCCTCACCGCGAAACCTGAAGTCTATTCTAAAGATGACTTTACCACGCTCTACAAGCCCTGGAAGTCAGATAGTTTAGAATAGTGTATGATGAACGGCTATTCCTGACTGACTAAATCCTTAATTTGCAGCCTCTTTTTGATATGAAATCCGTAATACGTATGAGAATTCCCTTTAAAATTTTAGTGATCATAGCATCTTTTCTAGTATACCCTGATAGCATCACAGCCCAAAACAACCTTAATATGGTTCTTCAGGACAGCCTTCGGTATAGTGTCGGGGTCAATGATGTGCAAGGTTGGGTAGATACAGCTGGCAATGAATATGCATTAGTCGGATTGAATACTGGTGTGTCCATTGTTGATGTAGACAGTGACACCATCAAGGAAGTTGCTTTTGTCGCAGGTGTGGACAATCTCTGGAGAGACATTAACACCTTTGGCCATTATGCATATGTTACCTCTGAAGCTCGCGTGGGGTTGTTAATTATTGATCTTCAATATTTACCGGATTCAGTACAAACCTATATATGGAGAGATACACTTCCCACTCCTTCTGGTGACAAGCCGTTTGAGAAAGCCCATACCCTCTGGATTGACGAACATGGAATTGCGTATTTAAACGGCAGCAACTTAAACTCAGGTGGGGTAATCCTTATCGATGTTAAATCAAATCCTACGGATCCCGTTTTTCTCGGATTTGCACCGCCTATTTATTCACACGACGTATATGCACGCGACAGTATTTTATACAGCGCTGAAATTTATGCAGGAGAGGTGTCGATATATGATGTCCACAATCCTCAGGACATCAAATTAATTGGACGTGTAAAAACACCGAATGAATTTACCCATAATGCGTGGCTTTCTGATGACAGCAGGTATATGTTTACTACCGATGAAAGGTCTAATTCATATGTAGGTTCATATGACATACAGGACCCGGGAAATATTATTGAACTTGATCGCTTCCGACAAGCTTCTGTTGAAGGTCAGGGTGCCATACCCCATAATGTATATGTTTGGAATGACTGGATCGTGGTGGCGTATTACACAAGCGGAACATTAATCGTAGACGCTGCGCGTCCTGACAATTTGATTGAGGTTGGAAGTTTTGATTCGTATCTCGGACCTACAGGTGGATTCCCTGGTGTGTGGGGGTCTTATCCTTTTTTACCTTCCGGCAAGATATTATCCTCGGATCGCAACAGTGGTTTATATGTCTTCATTCCAAATTATGTACGTGCAGCTTATCTTGAAGGAACTGTAATTGATTCAATTACAAAAGAACCCATTCTGGGCGCAGTAGTTACTATCATAAGTCCAGAAATCGTATTGCCCACGCCGACAAAACAAGATGGTAGTTTCAAAACTGGTAAAGCTGTTCCAGGGACATTTGACATCACGATTCAGAAAGATGGATACTTTCCAAAAACAATTCAGGCTGTTTTTATAAATGGGGAAATTCTTGCACCTGTAATCGAGTTAAAACCACTTCCAGTATATGTTATCTCTGGAAAAGTGATTGATAGTGAAGGTTTAGGTGTTCCGTTTGCGCAAGTTGCAATGTCGGGACCCGAAGGCAATTTTACTTCTATAGCAGATGACTCAGGTAATTTTCTTTTAGCCGGTTATGGAGGACAATATGACGTGCAGGCAGGAATTTGGGGACAAACCATAGAAACGGATATTCTTCTGAATGCATCTCAAAGTTTAACACTTCAGCTGACTCGTGGATATACAGATGATTTTGATCTTGATTTAGGCTGGACTGTATCAGGTGATGCGACTGAGGGAATATGGGCACGTGGTATTCCCACAAGTCAACTTTTATTTGACGTGTGGCAGTGCGGTTCCGGAACAGATTCTCCGTTCGATGTTGGACCGTATGCATACTCAACCGGCCTGTCTACAAATGGAGATGTAACACTTGATGAAGTTAGTGGCGGTACTACGATTTTACGTTCACCTGCTATGGACCTTGATTCTATAATTCTTGCCCGCTTGAGTTTTGATTATTGGATTTGCGAATTCCCACCAAATCAATATATCGGTTTCACAGTTTTCGCCACCAATGGTATTGACACAACTTTGTTAGCTGAATTTTCAAATGATACTGCCATTGGATCATGGCAGAGTTTTACTACAAATCTTAACCTTACGGGCCCAAAAGAAAATGTTGAAATCTTGTTTATAGCAAAAGATACAACTTCGGGTACGGGTGATTATTATTTGAAAGTGCATGTCGATAACTTTAAACTTGGTGAGAGTGGATTAGGTCTTCAGGATGAAAACCTAACCGCTAAACATTTTACTGTTTACCCTAATCCTGTAGACGAATCAGTTCTTTATCTTAAACCTGAAAGTGGAATAGAAGGGAACGAACTTTCAATAAATCTTTGTGACATTCATGGAAGAATTATTTCTTCCTATTCGTTATCGAAAAATGAAGCTGAAAATGGAATCACTCATCTATTGAATGATGGTATATATTTTCTGCAATGGAAAACGGACAAAGGGGAGTCAGGTGTGGAGAAGGTCCTCATCATGAAAAAATAACATCTTCTTTTAATCTGCATAATCTGCTTTAGCTGTGGTGTTATTAGAAAACTATGTTTCGGGAGAGTGGAATGCGGGTGATGGAAAACAAACGGAGCTGATCCATGCTATCCATGGTCATCCAATTGCATATTCAAGATCAGGGGGTTTGGATTTTGGGGCCATTCTAAATTATGGTCGAAAAGTAGGCGGCCCTACCCTACGGAAGATGACGTTTCATGAACGAGGCCGGATGTTGAAATCTCTGGCTATATATCTGCATGATCGTAAGGATAAATATTATCCGATCAGTTATCAGACAGGCGCAACCAAAGCTGATAGCTGGGTAGATATAGAAGGTGGAATAGGAAATCTTTTTTCTAATGCAAGTTTGCGAAGAAGATTTCCGGATCAGCCTTTCTATGTAGATGGTGAATCCATCACATTGGCAAAGACTGGAAACTTTATAGGGCAACATATCATGGTGCCTCGGGAGGGAATTGCTATTCATATCAACGCATTTAATTTTCCGATATGGGGAATGCTGGAAAAAATAGCTGTGAACCTTATGGCAGGCGTCCCTGCTTTAGTAAAACCGGCAACGATCACATCATACGTCACGGAAGCAATGTTCAGGGATATCATTGCATCGGGAATTCTACCTGAAGGAGCAGTACAATTACTTGTAGGATCAGCACAGGGAATTCTTGATCATGTGCATTCCCAGGATGTTGTGACATTCACAGGTTCAGCTTCTACAGGTCAGCAATTAAAAGCACATCCCAAAATAATCTCAGAGGCTGTACCATTTAATCTTGAAGCTGACTCTCTAAACTGTAGTATACTTGGAGAAGATGCTGTGCCCGGAACGGAGGAGTTTGATCTCTTCGTGAAAGAAGTCAGAAAAGAAATGACATTAAAATGTGGGCAGCGCTGCACTGGCATTAGGCGCGCAATTGTGCCTGCTCATTTATTGGAAGATGTTCAACTTGCCATCAGCAAAGCATTATCACAAACTATCATCGGTGATCCACAGGTTGAAGGTGTTCGCATGGGCGCACTTGCCGGGAAATCTCAGGTAGAAGAAGTGCGTGGTCAAATTGAAAAACTACTTAAAGAAACTACGTTAGTCTACGGTAATCTGCATGATGTTGAGCTCGTAGGTGCGGATGCGAGTAAAGGTGCATTTTTATCACCTGTGCTTCTTGTCAACAAAAATCCCTTGTCCTCGGTCGCAGTGCATGAAATAGAAGCATTTGGTCCTGTCTCTACACTGATGCCTTATCACAGTCTGGATGAAGCCATTGAGATTTCTAAAATGGGAAAAGGCTCACTTGTTTCGTCCATTGCAACGCATGATAATAAAATAGCAAAACTGTTTGTCTTAGGAGCTGCTTCATATCATGGCCGGATCCTTGTATTCAATCGGGATAATGCAAAAGAAAATACTGGACATGGTTCTCCTCTACCTATGCTAACCCATGGTGGACCTGGAAGAGCCGGAGGTGGTGAGGAAATGGGAGGCATGAGAGGTGTTCTGCATTACCTGCAGCGATGCGCAATACAAGGAACGCCCACAATGTTGACCGAGCTAACTTCGGTGTATCAATATGGAAGCGATTACAAAGATCCAGGTATTCATCCTTTCCGGAAATTTTTTGAGGATTTAAAAATTGGTGATACGATCATCACACACAAGCGTACAATTACCGAAGCCGACATTATCAATTTTGCAAATGTTAGCTGGGATCATTTCTACGCACACACAGATGCGACATCACTTGAAGGAACCATCTTTACGCAACGTGTAGCACATGGATATTTTGTGTTGTCAATGGCAGCCGGATTATTTGTTGATCCGGGCAAAGGGCCCGTTATACTAAATTATGGTTTAGAGGAATGCCGGTTTACAAAACCTGTTTATGCAGGTATGACACTTGGAGTAAGATTAAGCGTTAAAGAGAAATTACCTGTAGATCCAAAGGAGGCTGATGAGGTTACAAAGGGGATCGTGAAATTTTTAGTCGATGTATTTGATGAGACAGGTGAGACTGTGGCTATTGCAACTATCCTTACGATGGTGCAGAAAAAAAACAACTAGTTTGTTCACCAGATTTAATCAAAATATAAAATATAAAGTATAAAATCCAAAATCCAATTATACGAATGGAAGGATCTGTCACTACAAATATTAGCAAAGGGCTCGCCACAATTACATTCTTTCATCCAGCTCACAATTCACTGCCAGGTTATCTCCTTTCTGAGTTAAGCAACCAAATCAAACAAGCCGGGAATTCTAAAGAGGTTCATCTTATTATTCTCAGATCATCAGGAGAACGCACGTTTTGTGCAGGAGCAAGTTTCGATGAACTGACAACCATCCGAAATTCAGAAGATGGTAAAAAATTCTTTCTTGGTTTTGCAAATGTGATCAATGCAATCCGAAAATGTCCAAAGATTGTTATCGGAAGAGTCCATGGAAAAGCAATCGGGGGCGGTGTCGGTATCGCATCAGCAGTGGACTATTGTATGGCTACGAATTACGGTTCCATAAAACTAAGTGAATTAGCATTGGGGATCGGACCATTTGTCGTAGGTCCCGCGATCGAAAGAAAAATAGGACTAAGTGCATTCAGCCAACTTGCTATCAACGCCACAGAATGGCAGACTGCCTCATGGGCTAAAGAAAAAGGCCTTTACAACGAAGTGTTTGATTCTATCGAACAACTCGATGCATATATCGACCATTTTTCTCAAAAGCTATTGGCGTCCAGTGCCATGGCACTTTTATCATTGAAACAAATCCTTTGGGCAGGTACTGAACATTGGGACCAACTTCTTGATGAACGGGCGGGTATAAGTGGCCGCCTGGTTATCACGGATGTTGCACAGCAAGCCATTAAAGCTGCCCATTTTGCTTAAAGTTTACAAATCCGCATTTATTTTGTCCCATTATTAAAATACCCTTACCTTTATTTCAATGAATAACATTCTTAGTAATACAAATCAAAATTGGTGGCTTGGTTCTTCTACCCAATGGTATTGAACTTGTAGTCTAATGTATTATTTAAAAAATATATAAAGGTCTGCCGTTCGGCAGGCCTTTTTTCATTTACACCAAGCTTAAACTATGAAACATAATATCCACTGTCACATGTACAAAGTGTATGCAGATCAGATTACACCCATCAGTGCCTATTTGACGATCCGCGGGCTTTTTCCAGGCAGTATTTTGCTCGAAAGTTCTGAAATTGATGACAATCGAAATTCGCATTCCATTATTTGTGCCAACCCCATCGCAGGTATTGAGTTGACATCCGAAAGCCTGATCAAATATTACAAGCATGCAAAAACACAAATACCTACATCCGAAATGGAAAGCATTCAGGATGAGTTAAACTCATTTCTAGACTCTTTTAAAATTGAAAATCAGTACGAGGGTATTAATGGTCTTTTTGGTTTTCAATCATTCGAAGCTGTTCGATTCTTTGAAACTAAGAAAGCCAACTTATGTAGTGAAGTAGATAAAAACATTGCAATTCTGCATTACCGCTTATACCAATATGTTATATGTTTTAACCACTTCAACAATGAGATCATCTTTATAGAAAACGCTGAACCTGGGGAGTCCGTCACTGTAAAGAATTTTTCCGCAGAGGTGTTGACAAAACGAACCGGAACATATCCATTCAAACTAATATCTGAAGAACAATCATGTTCCACAGACGAAGAATTCCTCGAAAAAATTGAAACTGCTCAGGAACATTGCAAAAGAGGCGATGTTTTTCAAATGGTGCTATCCCGAAAGTTCAAACGTGAATACACTGGTGATGAATTTAACGTATACCGCGCTATAAGGCATATTAACCCTTCACCTTACATGTTCTATTTTGATTACAGCTCCTATAAAATATTTGGCTCGTCCCCCGAAACTCAAATCAGAATTTCCAACAGCGAAGCTTTGATCAATCCCATCGCAGGTACATTTAAACGTACAGGCAATAAAGAAGAAGATGAGAGGCAAGGAAAATTATTATGGATTGACCATAAAGAGTCTGCAGAGCATTCAATGCTGGTTGACCTTGCCCGGAATGATTTGAACAGACATTGCAGCCAGGTAACGGTAACTGAATACAAATCTATTAAACAATACAGCCACGTTATCCATTTGGTTTCAACAGTCAAAGGTCAGTTAAATCCGGAATCAAACTCCGTTGAAGTAATGGCTGATACATTCCCGGCGGGTACGTTGTCTGGTGCACCGAAAGTGAGGGCTATACAATTGTTAGCGAATATTGAAAATGATCCAAGGGGATTTTATGGCGGAAGTATTGGGTTTATTGACTTTAATGGAAACATAAATCAAGCCATTACAATTCGATCCTTCTTTACCCGAAATAATGAAATCCATTATAGAGCCGGAGCAGGAATTGTTTTGAAATCTGATCCTATAAGTGAACTTCAGGAAGTTGATAACAAATTAGCTGCGTTACGAAAAGCATTAGTGGAAGCTCAAAATTTTGAAAGATGAAAATATTAATGCTTGATAACTATGATTCATTTACATATAACCTGGTGCAACTTGTCAAAGAAAACACTTCTTACAATGTAGATGTATTTCGAAATGATGAGATTTTATTGCAGGAAGTTAATGGGTATGATAAAATTATACTTTCTCCGGGACCAGGCATACCTATTGAAGCCGGCATTCTTTGCGACTTGATCCGGCAATACAAAAATTCAAAACCAATTTTGGGAATTTGTCTGGGTATGCAAGCGATCGGAGAAGTTTTTGGAGGGACATTAATAAATATTATCGAACCAATGCACGGTGTAGCTACAACTATTCACCATACTTCTTCACCTCTTTTTACTGATATCCCAAATCAATTTAAAGCCGGGCGTTATCACTCCTGGGCTATCGAAGCAAATTCGATTCCTTCTGAACTCAATGTGACAGCAGTAGATGAGAATGAGATGGTCATGGCTATTGAGCATAAAATACTTCCCGTTTGTGGAGTTCAGTTTCATCCCGAAAGCATACTAACAGAATACGGAAAACATATCCTGATTAATTTTTTAAAGCTTGGAACATGAACTTTAAAGCTGTAATCGGAAAACTAATCAATGGGGGAAAATTAACCACACCCGAAGCTTATAGTCTAATGACAAGTATTGGGGAGGGAGAATTCAATGATGCCCAAACTGTTGCTATCATCATCGGCCTAAGCAGCAGAGATGCAGCCCTTGAAGAAATCATTGGTTTTAGGGAAGCTCTGTTGGACTTAAGCCTTCCCACGAACCTGGACCAGTATGATGCAATCGATCTTTGTGGCACCGGAGGCGATGAAAAAAATACCTTCAATATTTCTACACTTGCTGCTTTTATTGTTGCCGGTTCCGGATACAAAGTTGCGAAACACGGGAACTATGGTGTTTCATCAGTTAGTGGTTCTTCAAATATTTTAGAAAAATTAGGCTACAACTTTTCAACCGATAGTTCTAAGCTAGATAGTGAACTAAATGAATTTAACATTTGCTTTCTGCATGCTCCGCTATTTCACCCGGCATTAAAGAACGTTGCAACCGTCAGGAAACAACTCGGTGTTAAAACAATCTTTAATACACTTGGCCCTCTTGTCAATCCTGCAAGAACTAAAAAACAACTTGTTGGAGTCTACAACATGAAACTGGCCAGACTATATCATTACATGTTACAGCAAGACTCTAAAGATTATGCCGTAGTTCATTCGATTGATGGGTATGATGAAATTTCCTTGACTGCAAACATTCAATATTTTTCTTCTCAAGGTGAATTCC
>JAYUXX010000127.1:0-11778 GCA_043752765.1 Saprospiraceae bacterium
CAGGATTGGGTCATTGATAATCACAATCTTATCAAGGTTCATGTCGAACTCAGGACCATCACTGAAGCCTACTACAAGTATCATAGTTCCCTCGCTCGCCAGCTCATTGTCAGGCAGGATCCTTTCGCTGAGCCGGTTTCAATATTTAACAATATTGAGGGTGGTTATGGAAATTTTAGTGGGTTTTCTCCCAATATCTACACATCCGATTTGCCTCAGTAGACCTTTTTCCAATTTTTATTTTGTATCCCAATAGGGGTATGCTGCCATTTTAGTGTCATACATCTGACAGATTATTATTCTTTTTCTAACAGATCAGATTTCAGACTATGGCTACTAAATACGCTGTATTAGAGAGCATTCCCTTTTTTAATGTGCTCAGTAAGGAGGAGATGGGAACTCTTGCTCTACACATGGAATTGAACACGGCACCAAAGTATTCTAACATTTATTCCGAGGGTGACCCGGCTGATTTCTTTTATATCCTTTCAGAAGGAAGTGTCAAAATTGGTACTCACCATGATGATGGAAGGGAAGTGATCAAACAGGTATTGCACCCAAGGATGGTCTTTGGAGAACTTGCTCTTATCCAGCAGCATATGCCACATCATAATTTCGCTACCTCCCTTTCACCTTCGACAGAATATTATAAGATTGGTGTCGAGGGATTCCGGCAGATAATGGATAAAAATCCTCAGTTGACAATGAGTGTTGTTTCTATGCTTGGCTATAAGCTCATGCAGACAGAAACACAATTAGAGTCCTTGATATTTAAGGATGCACGAGGCAGGATTATTGACTTTATCCTTGAAAATGCACAGGCTTGCGGAAGACAGGTAGGCTTGGAAACATTGCTTAAGCATTCATTGACACAACAGGATATTGCGAATTATACGGGTACAAGTCGGCAGACAGTGACGGCAGTATTCAATGATCTTCGTAAATCAAATAAAATATATTTCACGCGTAACAGCATCTTGATCAGAGATATCGCTGCATTGGCCTAATTGCTATATGCACATTTTGATGGATTGGTTGTAACATGCCGGGCAGGAGAGATGAGAACTCCTGCCCGTTTCTTTGTTAATAGCAGAGGGTTACAGACTTCCATCTTTCCATCCAGCAAAGGAAAAACAAGGCCTCCTTTTCGTTAAAAAAAATTCTTTCTGGAATTTAAAAGAAAAGTCTTTTGTTTGTCATCAATAATTTTACAACTTACGCCCTCGAATGAGGTTGATAACAAGAGAACCTTCATTTTTTGGCAACACACCATTTAAGCATGTCTAATAAACCACGTGTCGTTAAGGATTATGAAAAACTGGATGGTGACATCCAGGAACAGATTAAATTCATGTATCCCTATGGATTCGCAAAGCATCTAATCCAATACAAGAATGCCGAAGGCAAATTTGTATCAGCACTTCCTTTTGAAACTGAGGATCGTTACTTTCTTGTAAGGATGACACTCATCGAAGCACGCCAAATCATCGAAGATGACGATGATTATGATGCAAGCGGTGAATTAAAGGAAAGTGTAAAAGAGGGTTATGAAGAAAAGTATGGTGACATGGATTATCTCACCATCACAGAAGGCGAAGGAGCTACAACAAGTGATGAGGAAGAATAGCTATTTTTCTGTCATTATTTCTATCCCGCTCCAATCCTGACTAACTCCTTTCACCATTAACTCTGCTGCATGACGAAAGTATCGGTCAGCAGTAATGTCTTTTGGATTTGTAGTCAGGACGTTTTTTAAATACCCTGCAGCTACAATAAAGTCCTTTGCCATGTAGGATGTCAGCCCTGCGTTAAAGTCCTGCATCGTCTGCTGTTTAAGCTTAATACTGTCGGCGGATTCCCCATTAAAGCATTCATATACTTTGACAGCAGCAGTTTTTCCTTTTACCTGGACTGATCCTAAGTGCCTGCAGTTGTAATCTGTATGATTGACAATATTTGTTAGCGTGGTCTCGCTCAAAAGAATCGATGCATCGAACATTTTAGTCAGCCCTTCGATCCGTGAAGCTGTGTTGACTTCATTGCTGATAACGCCGGTATCATGTCTGTCTTCATCTCCAATGACCCCTAACATCATTAAGCCTGTATGAAGTCCAATACCCACCTTAATGGGGTGCAATGAAAGATTCTCACGCACCAGATTGTACCGGGTGACTTCATGCTGCAAATCAATGGCTGCTTTCAGAGCCTGCTCAGCATTTACAAATAAAGCCATAATACCATCTCCAGTGAATTGATTGATAAATCCACCGTGAGCTTCAATGCAAGGCGCTGTATAACTTAAATATTCATTGATAAATTTGAAATTTTCTTCCGGAGATAGAAGTTCAGAAATTGATGTGTAAGACCTTATATCCGTAAAAAGAATAGTCATCTCACGTTGGATCTGATCTCCGAGTCGAACATCCAGAATAGAATCATGACCTAACGTATTGAGGAAAGGTAAAGGCACAAATTTCTGGTAGATTGTATTTGTAGCCTTCATGTTCTCATAAAGCCTTGCATTATCCAGCGAAATTCCCAGTTGATAGCTCAGAAGTTGTAAAAGATTAACTCTGTGCTGGGTGAATGCATTTCGTATGATCTTATTTTCGAGGTATAAAATTCCTTTCAGCTCATGATGGATGATCAAAGGAATGACCCACACGGATTGGGGCTTGTTTTTTTGAAAATAGGGGTCTCTGTTGAAAACTCTATCCTGAGAAATCTCATTGATCAGTAATTGTTCCTTTTTGCGCGCCACAAAATTGACCATGGAAACAGGAAGCAAAATGTTCGAGGCAACCAAAGGTTGAACCTCACTTTGATATTCGCCATCCACGTCAACAAGGATTTCAAGATGAAGGTCATTTGCTACAGGCACAATTAAGGCTACTCGACTTGCCCCGGCACACTCCATTACAATATCAATAATGGATTTTTTTAATTCTTCCATGGTCAGCAACCCTGAGAGAGCCTGAGATGCTTTAAATACACTCATCAGATCCAGCTTTTCTGTAGGTATTGAGTCGGTAGATTCAGCAATCGTCAGAAACGTATTATTTCGATGACCTGAAGTTTGTACAAGGTCTTTGAACTTTGATTGTAATTGCTCCACTTTAGCAAATGCTCCCCATTGTGTATACCCAAGAATTGCTGACCTGATATGATAGGCTGCATAATGTTTACGTTGATTGGATATCCAATATTCGCCGAGTTTTTCATTTGCCAGCGCAATTATTTGGATGAATTTTCCTTTCTCAGCAGCCTCTATTGACTTTTCGAAACACTCGAAAGCTTGTTGATGATCACCATTCAACTGAAACCTCAAAGCCTTTAAGAGGAGATATTTGTCGTGGAAATTAGCAGGGCTGTAGGTTTCCATTTTCTTCATGAATTCATCCACTGTAGGTGGCAATTCTGTTGATAATCCTGCGAGATTTAGTTCCAGATGGAGAAGACAATGGTAGAACATGTATGTTCCGTAATGCGCAGCACTCGCAAGGATTGGGGCTATATACTTCGCTGCATTTTTATCCGCTTCTCTGGCGCGAGTGTAATCACCAAATTGTGTATACACTAACAATGAATAAAGCGAAACCATGACAGGTCCGTAATATTCATTTTTGCCCAGACACATATCCATAAATGAATCCACATCATACCTGTCGGACTTAACTTCCTTTCCGATCATGGCAGGATCCACTAAAGAATTTGAACACATTTCCAGTGCGAGTAAAGAATGGAGCGCCAGCAAATGATTGATTTTGGCATTATATTCTATACCTGGTCCAAATTCCGCAGCTAACTCCTGAATCGTTTTCTCAGAAGTAAAAAAATGATTGAAATAAGAGTGGAAGAGTGTGTAACCGGCAAATATAAGTTCACCACTCTCCAGGTTTGCTTTATAGGCAATTTGATTGTACTCATTTATTTCACGCAGATGTTTAAAATAAGGATAAACATAATTGGCAACAATATGCCCTGTTCTTCCTTTTTGTCTGAGTGATTCTTTCTCAAACCGGTATGAAAGATCTCTGGCCAGATCACCTGCGGGAAGTCCATATTCATACATTCCAAGCAGGCTGCAGATAAGGCCTAGCTCCGAAAAAGCATACGACATCTGGTGCGTCATACCATACTCAATAGAAAGTAAAACCTTGTGCAAAGCATGTAAAATCCAGAGTTCAGTTTTACCACCCACATATAGTGGAGTGGAAAGATTGTCGAGAATTTTAATGACCGCTTTCGATTTCTCATCGGTCATCATCGGCACATCGGCCATTCCCGCAATGGTATGATGCTGAAAATAGGTTATGATTTTATTCAGGTATACATTGATTTCTTCCCAGTTCGTCTCTTTTGGAAAATCATAATCCAGCTCCTTTAAACCTTTAATAGCTTCATCTAAGGTCTCATCATATTTCGAAACCAGGCTGAGCCGAAGCATCAGGACGTGGTAGATATCCGCTTTATCAATCGGGTCATTTGCCTTCTCGAGACACTCTTGTAAAAGTGATTCTGATAGTTCCAATTGTCCATCGAGATAATAGGCCTCAGCAAGTTCACGGTTCAACAGCAGGTTCATCTTATAGTCATCCTTCCAGGCCGATGGTAATGAATTTTGACGTGCAAAGGAAAGATGGCGCACAGAGGAAGCGATCGCATTTGCCTGTTTGGCTTTAAGTCCCGCCTTAATATTGATTTTGCGAATCCTGAATATCTCAGAGTCTTCTGTTATTAATGCAGAACCAAGATTGTAATGACTGGCTATATCAAACAAGTACTCATCCTCTTCAGCAAATTTTGCATAAAGCATGCGTCCTATATCGAGATGTAAGCCTTGTCGATCACCTTCAGGGATGAGTTGATAAGAAGCTTGTTGAATACGATCATGGGCAAATGTGAACAATACATTTTCAGGATCTATTTTTAATTCTTCGATCATGAACATCCGGTAGTTGTCATTTACGGGAATTAAATATCCTTCAGACAATGCAGGCCACAAGTGTTCCATCACATTTTCCGGCGGGGTGCGGATCATTGTACTTAAGCCATCAAGGTTGAATGTGTTGCCAAATACAGAAGCAAGGCTCAGAGTTTTCTGGGTTGTGGATTCAAGTGACATAATCTTGAGAATCATTAATTCAACCACATTCTCCGAATAGGCCTGAGCTTTAATTTTATCTATATCTGCTATCCAGGCTTTATTCACCTCATCGTACCGTAAAAATTCCTTGTCTAATAGATGTCTGATAAATTGGATCGTGAAAAAAGCATTTCCTTTCGTCTTTTCATAGATTAACGTTGACACTTCTTCCACGTCTGCCTGATGAAGTGTATCCTCAAGCATTGTCTTGACATCTGCAAAGGGTAGGGGACTGACCTTTAAATCAAATACGGTCGTACCCATTTTATTTAACTCACTCACCATTAATGAAAGTCCATGCTGGGCATCAACTTCATTATCGCGATACGCGCCGACAAGAAGCATGACAAGCGATTCCTTTGCTGTGGCTAACAGTTCAATTAAATCCAATGAAGCCGTATCAGCCCACTGCAGGTCATCAAGAAAAATCACCAGCGGATGATCAATCGTCGCTATTGCCTGAAAAAATTTTAAAAGCAAAAGATTTAAGCGGTTTCTATTTTCGACAGGATCTAATCGAGTAATATCTGATTGGTTCCCAATGATCAGTTGAAGGTCGGGAATGATCTCGATCAGAATTTGACCTTGATATCCCAGCGCCTCCAGGACACGATTGCGTACAAGTGAAAGTTCATAATCTGATTCTGTCAATAAAATCTGACAATATTCATTCAATGCCTGGGTAAAAGCGTTGTAAGGAATATTCCGGTTGTACTGATCAAATTTCCCTTTAATGAAGAATCCGCTTTTTTCTGTGATAGGTTTATGAATTTCATTTACTAAGGCCGTTTTACCAACACCTGAGTAGCCTGAGACAAACATGACCCGCCCTTTTCCGTCACTGACTTCTTCGAACGTTTCCATCAACAAACTAATTTCCTTTTGCCTGCCGTAGAGTTTTTGAGGGATTTGAAATTTGGTAAACACTTTGTCATGGCATAATTCAAAACTTGCAACGGTTCCAGAATCCTGCAGACTCCTGATGCATTGTTTTAAATCCGCTTCTAATCCGAAGGCTGACTGATATCGATCCTCGGCATTTTTAGACATGAGTACCCGGATAATACCGGATAATCTTTCGGGGACGTGAGCATTTATCTCGTGCACCGAGGTCGGATACAGCGCGAGATGAGAATGGATTATTTTCAACGGATCTGTTTCATTAAAAGGTAGCTGCCCGGAAAATAATTCATAAAAAATGACACCAAGTGAATACAAGTCAGATCTGTAATCAACCACCCGGTTCATTCTGCCGGTTTGTTCGGGAGAAAAATAATGAAGCGATCCCTCTAATTGATCAGGATTGCTTAGATGGATTGTCTTTACATCAATTTTTATGGATTGACCAAAATCTACAACATGAACCTCCAGGGTGTCGGGATTCAACAAAATGTTATCTGAAGTCAGGTCCCTGTGAATAATATTTTTTTGATGAACCATTCCTAAAATATGAGCTACCTGTGCACATATGATCAGGCGGTTTACAAGATTGAATTCGTGTTGTTGAAAGTATTCCCGAAGTGTAATCCCATCAAAATATTGTGATATAATACTGGGTGAACCCTGATGATTTCCTTTCGAGACCACTTTTCTTACACCAGGAATATCAAGCTCGGTCAGTATGGAATACTCATTATTAAACTGGAGTATCTGCCTGGGATTGGCAAAATCAGTTTTCAAAACTTTAATGATGAAGGCATGCCCTCCTGTTTCTAGTTTTTTGTAAACGGTGGCGTTAGGACTTTCATAAATCTTCTCTAATAAAAGTTCCATGGTTACGCGGTTTTATCAACAACTCCAAAAAGATTCCTGAATTTATACAGGATTTTATCCAAAAACGTCTTGATCGCAAGCCATATCAATTGGCTTTTTGGAATTGGTTTTTCATCCATATTATTCAAATTCCAGGAAGCTTTGAAGCCATCTCCGATGCGAAATGTAGAATTTTTGCCTCCTCTTTCGGTGGTAAGTAAGGTACGAAGAAAGTGAAGGAAAAAATTGTCGAGAGCTAGAGTGCCTGCATCCTGTGTGTTTAATCCGGGGCGTGCTGTGTGTTCATGAAATTTGAGGTCTTCTGATAAATGTTCCTTCAAGTCCTCATGTGTATTACCCAAATCAAGATCCAGGTTCTTCTCGAGAATATCGAAATTTTCAGGTCCATTAAATTCCTTGATCATGGTGATCAGAAGTTTTTCTCCGAGTAATGGAACAGTCCCTGTAAACCAGTTAACCAGTGCATCAGATAATATCGGTCCTACTTTATTAGGTAATGTAAAATGTCTCTTGTAGATAATATTCTGAAGGGCAACTGCATCCGCATAGTTTTCAGGCTCTAATTCTCTTCGTATTCCCAATCCTCTCCCGATTATTTTCCAGCATTGAAAATAATTCTCTGCATCTTCATCAGAAATCGAGATACGCATCTCTCTCAAACCTTCTATGATCTCAAGGCTAAAAGTATGAATGGCGAAAACCATATCTTCCTGGTTGATCGGGTGACCAAAATACGCCTCATCAAATTCACCCAATGAGGTGTCATACATTTTATGCAGCAGACGATATCTGATCATTGCATGAAGCAACCTCAACTTTTTTATCGACATAATTCCCGGGTGAGACAAGTTTAACTTCCGATGCCCGTCGGCCATTTTTGTATCCCAACCAATAGACATTACATCCAGTACAAATTGCATTGTTTCCAGAATTCGTCGATTGACATGTGTTACAAGCAACGTGGTTAGACGTAAAACCTCGATTGCTTTGGTGTGCGCGTATTGTTTGAGTAGGGAGCGGACTCCTAGCGTAAATGTCATCCAGGGACCGTGCTTTTCAAAAAGATCTGATCCTTTTTCGAGATAGTCAATTTCATTTTCGGAGAGATTAAATTCATCAAAGGATTCAAAGTAATGCACAAGTTCCGGAGGATCCGGAATGGCAGTTTTATCCTTCCATGCTTTAGTAAAATCATGAGAAATGAAAGAGGTTATAAACTCTGCTATTTCTGCCTTGGTATGACCAGTTGTAGCCTTGAAAAGTGCGGCGGCGGCCATGTCAGCGAAGGGATCTCCGTGCTTGCGCATCTCATCCAGGAATTCATTAGTCCATTTCGTTGGGGCAGTCATGTTAGTTTGGTTTTTGCGCAGCAAAGATGCAATATCGCCATAGGTCCTGACGATGGGCCTTGTATTGATAATAGGTCGACCAGGTATTTTTCGTTTGAATCTTATTTCGAACTCCAATCCAATTGGCAACTGTGTTTGTCAAGAGTCCCGGAAAGAACAAAAGATATAATCTATTGATACTGGGTTTTACATTTTCAGTAATATCCTTTGCAATGATATTCTTAAACCCGGTGGATGTTAAGGCATCATTGAATTTTGGAACAGTAGCATACGATTTAATTGCCCATGAATCTGTCCATTTTTGCATTAGCCTGGCCTCCTTCGTACCATCCTGAATGGGCTGGCTGAAAAAATCTGCTACAACCAACTTTCCGCCAGGTTTTAAAACCCTGAATGCTTCCCGGGTGAAGTCCTCCTTATCCCACGCGTAGCAAACGCTTTCGATGGCCCAAACCGTGTCAAATGTGTTGTCAGGAAAAGACGTAGCCAGATAATTTTGTTGAGTGAAGTTGGTTTGGGTTGCCAGATTACATCGTTCAGCATTTTGGCGACATGTTTCTACCTGTTTGGCGCTAAGTGTGATTCCCTCAACCTTACATCCAAGACTTGCTAAAAACAAGGAAGGCCCGCCGACACCGCATCCGGCATCCAGTACGTATTGTCCTGATTCTATTCCCGCTGCTTCAGCGGCCTTCTGATTCATTTTTTGTAGGGCTGCACGATGGTGGGCTGTGCTTTCATCCCAATAACCATAGTGCATACACATAACTTCATCTAATTGCCAGACTAATGAGTAATCGATCTGGCAATGATCGTAATAGTCGACAATTTCGGTTGTATTGATCTGAGGTGCGGGCATGATTCAAAAGTAGAAAAAAGGAGGAGAGTAAGATGATCCGAATTTTCGGTGGGAATGCAAGAACAGGCAAGAGATTTATAAATTGAACATTTATGAAGAAATTGATTTTCTATCCCACATTGAATTGGTACTGCAAAATGGAAGACTTGTTAAAACAGGTAAAAGTTTTACCGACTATTCTTATGCCTTTTTCAAAATAGAACTTCGTGAGAGAGCACACACGAATAAAATTTTTGTATATCCCGGCACTTCATCTCGCACCCGTTTTTTATTAAAAACAAAGATCCAAGACAAATCATAAATACTTCGAAATTACTTCAGGGAAAATATGTTTTGTATGTCAGGTTTAATTCCGAAATCAGGACGATAAACTTCGGATAATTCGATAAGTTGATCAAAAGAAAACAGGCCGGAATTACTCCCGGCCTGTTCATTTCAACAAACTACCTTTTCGATTATCTGCATCGATCATCGCAATCATGACCCTTGTGATTTATTTTGTGTTTGCATTCATGATAATCACTTCCCTGCCGCATGAATATGCGTTCATGGCGCCCCTGGTAACTTGTCCAACGAATCGTATTTCGATCCAGTAATTGGATTGCATTACCTGATCGGGACTTTAGTCGTTTCCCACTGCGATCCATATAGTATTTCTCCCAGGCACTATGTGTCGTTCTCACACGAAACCCATTATCTACACGTTCAATGTCAAGCCTTTCTCCTCTCGATTTGTCCAGCCATCTTCCTTCAACGTGAGACTTTTCGTTTCTATTCCAATCATTTTCATTCCATCGACTGTCATCTCGATCCCAGTGATCATATGTTCCACCAGTTGTTGAGTGATCATTCCAATAATCATGCGTTCTGGAATCAACTTTGGTAAAAACCAATTTCTTATAAGAGGTTGCCTCATTCCATTCAATCTCATCCTGATTCAATACCTCATACCAGTTGCCAATGCGATCAACATATACATATTCGGACTTGAGACTGTACATGTGCCAGATACCCTGATCGATTCTTTTGGCACGAAATCCATAAGCATTCTGCTCGATGCGAATGGTAACATCCTGGCGTTCATTTCGCCATAATCCATCCAGTGGACTAGCATTTACGATTGTACAAAATAAAAGGAATACAAAAATAAGTCCGGGAAGTAATGAAATATTCTTTTTCATGGTCGGATAGGTTTTAATAAAAACTCTTTAACCTTGAAAAAGTATGTTAAGAACCTGTTGCGGCGAGGTTAATAAATATTTAATTCAATAACCGAAATTTCCAGGGATTTTAAATTTAAAATAGACGTGAGGTATTTAAGAATAATTTCATTTTTTATCAACCATGATCTTTCTTTCGGTCATTTTTCTTTCGTCCTTTTTTTTCTTCCGGACCTTCTTCCTTTTCTTCCTTTTCGTCCTTTTTTTCTTCCTTTTTTTCTTCCTTCGCATCTTTGCTTCCGAAAAGGTCTTCAATTAAATTAGTAACTCCACCCGGTTGTTCTCCCCGCATGACAAAACGCCTTGGCCAATTACCGATTGAATCTTCTACACCTGCGGGATCTAATTCAACCAATTGGCTCATATCTGCCGAAAAAGGGCAATCATTTATCCATCTATATTCTTCAGGCCACCAGGAATTAAAATACGTCTTATTATACACAGGATCTGCCTGTAGTTTTTTTACAAACTCTCCCCAGATCGGCAGGGCTGTTTTCCCACCCTGTCCATCTCTTAAACTATTGAAACTTACCCTTCGATCAAAACACCCTACCCATGCACCTGCAAGAAATTTTGGCGACATACCCACAAACAAACCATCAGATTGAAATTGCGTCGTACCTGTCTTTCCGGCTAGTGCTCCTTTTATATCAAATGTTCCCCGAAGACTTGAAGCAGTCCCTCTATCAATTACATTCGACATCATTTGATTGATGACACCTACGGTTTCGGCGCTAAATACACTTGTAGTGGGTAATGGTTTGAATTCCTCCAATACGTTACCATCAGCATCTTCTATCCTCATGATCAGGAAATACGGTCGATGTGAACCTTTATTAAGAAAAGTGGTGTAGGCACTAACAAGCTCCATTAAAGTGACCTCTGCAGTACCCAGAGCAAGCGAAGGCACGTTTTTCATTTCACCCATCATGCCCATTCTTCTTGCTTTTTGAATCACAGGTTCCATTCCCGTATCAAAAATCAACTGGACAGCTATAGTATTTATACTCTTTGTCAAAGCACCGACTAACGAATAAATTCCACCATATTGATGATCAGCATTTCGCGGTGTCCAGCTTTCATATTTTGTATACGTCCGTTGTTCATTCATATAAAATGTACAGGGATCGATTCCCTGATCAATAGCAGTTGCGTAGAGGAAAGGCTTAAAAGCCGATCCAGGATGACGGGGAGTCATCACATAATCAATATTAAATTGTTGTGCATCATTTCCGCCGACCCATGCCATGACACCTCCTGTCTTAGGATTAATGGCAACTAATGATCCCTGCAATATTTTCAGATGATGCTTTAGACTGTCTGTCGGTGTAGCAACTGTGTCCCTCGTCCCTTCCCATGTCCACCATTTCATCGGAATTTTCTTTTCGAATAATTTTAGGATCTCTTCTTTGGAAGCACCCGATTTTAGAA
>JAYUXX010000128.1:0-5025 GCA_043752765.1 Saprospiraceae bacterium
CGTTTCAGCGCCAGTGATGGTAATGAGGGCATCGCACCGGGCACATGTACGCAGCGTATTTGGGTGATTGATTTCGAACCATTCTTTATCACAGATGTCACTTGTAATAATGCGAATCCAAATGATGGAGTTATCTGGCCTTGCGATGTATTGTTGACTTCATGTCCTGAAGATTTAGGAAATACGGGAGAACCGATCATTTTTGATGATGCATGCAGTCTTATTGGTATTGCTTTCGAGGATACACGATTTGATTTTGTGGATGGAGCTTGCTTCAAGATTCTGCGCGAATGGTCGATCATTGACTGGTGTCAATATGATCCGCTTACAGGGGAAGGTTTCTGGGAATATGTCCAGGTGATTAAAGTACACGATGAGGAAGGTCCGGAATTTGTAGAATGTCCTGCTCAACCAGTTGTGTTATGTGTTGCTAATGAAGGTGTTTCCTTGCCAGATAACAATCAGGCATTCCTTGGTGAGAACAATCCATTAGCATCTAGTTGCAGTGCTCACCTGAATCTTTGTCAGACATTACATGAAACATGTAGCGACTTTGTGAGCTACGATGTGAAAATCTATCCATTCAATGGTGATGAGTTCATATTGATCAAGCCAACTACAACCGTTGCTGTAGACTCTAATAATAATGTTGAATTGTGTTTCGATACACGTCAAAGTTCTTTACAGTCCGTGCGTCTCAATGGCATACCTTATAACAGCCGGTTCTGTGGTGATTATCACAGGATACTCTGGAGCGTACAAGATGGCTGCGGTAACTGGAGTTCATGTGAATACTTATTCCGTCTGGAAGATTGTAAACAACCGTCTCCTGTCTGTATCAATGGCCTCAGTACGGTCCTAATGCCGATAGGTGGACAGGTTACTATCTGGGCTAAGGATTTCGACGCTTCCAGTTTTGATGATTGTACACCTGCAGCTGAATTGTTATACAGTTTCAGTGGGGATAGTTATCAGCCAAGTTTCACATACACGTGTGAGAATGTTCCGGCTTTCAGTGTTGAATTATCTGAAGAAATCTGGGTGGCAGATGGTGGCGTAGATCATAATTGTAATGGTCAGATCGAATGGAGTGAACGAAACAAAGATTTCTGTACTACCACGATCGTAATCACTGATAACAATAATGTATGCGGAGGATCTGGCAGTGTTCTGGCTGGAGAAATTCTAACAGACCACACGGATGCGATTCAGAAAGTCAACGTAACCCTTTCGAGCCCGGGTCATTTCTTCCCGACTTACGTAACGGTTACGGATGGTAAATATAATTTTCCCATGGTTCCGACTGGTTCGGATTATACCATCAAACCGGAACGCAATGACAATCATCGGAATGGTGTTAGTACACTTGACCTCGTGAAAATCCAGAAACATTTGTTAGGAAAGGAATTGTTTACAAGTCCATATCAATACATAGCTGCGGATGCAAACGATAATCATCAGGTAAGTGCAATTGACCTGATTGAACTTCGAAAGCTGATCCTAGGCATCTATACAGAGCTACCGGTCAATAAGAGCTGGAGGTTTGTTGAAAAAGGATTCTCAATGGAATTAGAAAATCCATGGCCTTTCAATGAAATCATTTCGGTGACTGGATTACAGGAAGACAGTCTGATGCACAATGATTTTGTAGGTGTGAAAATTGGGGATGTGAATAATACTGTGCAGGCGAATACCACACAAATTTTGCCTCGTGATGGCAGGAGAATTCTGAATATCAATGTTGAATCAGTACCTGATGTTAAAGTGGGTGAGGTGATTGATATCAAATTCAGCTTCCCTGAAAAGGTAGAAGGATTCCAGTGGACTCTTGAAACGACTGGCTTAGTATTTGAAAAGATCAGTAGTGAGGAGATTGAGATTAATGATAGCCACGTAGGCTTGTTGAGTGAAGGTGTTGTTACCATGAGCTGGAATGAGCTTGTAAGTAACCACACTGAGCATGCTGATAGTAAAGGACAGGTTATTCACTTACGTTTCAGGGCAGCCCAATCAGGCCAAATTAGCGATATGATGAAGCTTACCGGCTTAGTTACGGAGGCTGAAGCCTATACGTTGGAAGGGGAAATCCTCGACGTTCGACTTGATTACGACAAAGCTTCAGATGAGTTTGCGTTGTATCAAAATGAACCTAATCCATGGAATGCAAGCACAACTATTGGATTTGATTTGCCAAATGATGCAAATGCAAAGCTTACCATATTTGATGCAGTAGGAAAAGTGGTAAAGGTTATGGAAGGTCCGTTCAAGGCAGGTTATAATACATTTACAATTAAAGCAAATGAAATATCCGTACCGGGCGTCATGTACTATCGGTTGGAAAGTGGAGCGTATACAGCAAGCAAGAAAATGCTGATGATCCGATAGTCGATGTAAGATTTAACGTAAAAAAGGCCTTCCATGTGAAGGCCTTTTTTATTTAATATTCCGTCGTATTTATACAGGCATTACAATTAAATCTCATTGATTTTCATTATTATTTGAAATAAATTTAATTATTATTTATAAATATAAATGTTGTATTAATTTACATATTGCTGTAAAAGATTATGCATGTGAGAATTTAGAAAATTTAATTATATTTTTATAAGGCATAAATCATTATTAAGGTGACTTCTTTTTAAAAGTCATTATTGATAATTAACCCAACGCCTAATGAAAAGCCCCCCCCCTTTCATTACCTGCGGTATAAATATCATTTCAGCAACGAAGCCAAATGATATTCCAGGTAATTCCGTTATCCGGCATTCGTATCCAAAGAAAAGACTTGATTTAAATCAAATATCAAAACATCGTTTCCGGCGATGTGGTAGCCTATTATTGTTTTTTAGTTAATGAATACCACAAGTATTCTTTCGCAATGTCCGGTAACCACGTGTAATAGTATTCATCAAACATTTGTGAATCTTGCTACTGTTCCGTTGTGTGGTGAAAGTAATATTGATCTCATCGGTGACATTCAGTCTAATCAAAACGATTGTGAAAATGGCTCGTTGAATTGTCATGAATTCATTATAAGTCGTCCACCCGGCTCATTAACTCAACAGTTCGCCCTGAAGGTAGGTCAAGGCAGTGGGTGTACCGGAGAGCTTGATGGATATTTTGCTTCTATAGATGGTGTATGTTATACATTATCCAATGGTGGATCACAAACTGTGATCACGTTTTCGTTTCCCATCAAGCCTTTCTTCTGCGGGATTGCCTTCCCATGTAGGGATCACGAATCAGTTTATTTGCTCTGTACTGTTTGACCTGCCTATTACACTAATTGGGTTGCTCAGCCCATCCATTCTTCAGGCTAAATCCAGGTCTATTTTCTATTCGATTGTGGGTATCCAACAATGGTTCTTTTTTCCAATTGGACCGGAAATTTTTCGTTCATGTTTTATTAGATATTAAAAAAAATATTAATATAAATACATAACCTATTGATAAACAAACAAATAGACATAAAAGAATTTTTACAAATGTTTTCTAATTTCAAAATTCCTATTTACCTTTAACCCCAAGGTCACAACCCATTTTTTGCGATTACAGATTAACTAAAACTTATGAAAACTACACCTTACCCTTTTGGGGTGAGCCTACACGGCTTTGCCCTGGCTATTTGCCTATTCAGCTTCTCCCACGAAGTTTCCTCGCAGACGCCAACAATTACAGTACGATTTGCTAATCCTTCCTTTCAATGCCCCAGCAATCAATATTGTGTTGATGTCGAATTTGTATCAGACACTCTTGGCGTTGAAGTATTTGGCGTGAACTTTCGTTTTTTTTATCCGGATACAACCCTGGAGCTTATTGGCTTCTCTGATTTTCAGGGAGGTTATGGACCAGTTTCACCGAATCCCCCAACTGTTACGACAAGTGCATCAGCGGGCCCTGCATTATTCAATTTTGTAGGTCCGGCGGATTTTGTGAATGGGGCCATCCAGTTAGTGAATACTGGCGCAACTCCACTTTTGCTCGACACAGCCATTTGGACAAAACTATTCCAGGTGTGTTTCCTGGTGAATGATCCGAATGCGGATATAGATAGTTTTTGTCCCCCCATCGTTTTGGATCTGGAGCAGGATCCTGCAAATGGAGGATTCCTTGTAGGTGATGATGGTGTAGTCATAACTATTGTAGACCCGGACCCAAATGTGGAATCTGCAGCTGTTACGGAAAATGTCGTACAATTTAACTGGATGTACAGTGGACCAGGAACACCACCTTTTGGTATGCCTGTAGAAAATGAATGTATCTCCATCAGTTGTGCACCGATGATATCGTGTCCAGGCGATGTGACAATAGAATGTGATGATTCCATTGATACTACCAATACAGGAGTTCCAGTTGTTGTTGACAACTGTGCCGGTGACCCAGTGATTACATTTTCGGATTCAATCATAGGTGGTCCTTGCACAAACAGTTTCACCATTCTGCGAACATTTATTGCATCCAATGCCTGTCAATTGTTAGATACATGCGTGCAGACGATTTTTGTAACCGATACTACACCACCAACGATTATATGTCCTGCAGATACGACCATCGATTGTCCTATGGATCCGGTGTTTGGAAGTGTCACGGCTACTGATGCGTGTGATACGTTGGTGATCTTAACTTTTGTGAGTGATACAACTGATGGTTTGTGTGCATCAGAATTTAGTATTACCCGAACCTGGACAGCTACAGATAATTGTGGAAACTCATCTTCCTGCAGTGCTACAATAACCGTACAGGACACAATCGCGCCAACTATTGCCTGTCCTTCGAATGTCATTGTTGAGTGTTCAGAGAGTACTCTTCCAAATAGCACAATTCCAGGGATGCCTTTCGTGGTTGACTCATGTGATGCTCAACCTATGGTTACATTCAGCGATGTGACGGTAGGCTCTCAGACTTGTACCGCTGAGTTTACAATTACAAGAACATTTACTGCAACAGATATTTGTGGCAACTCAAGTACTTGCTCACAAACAATATCCGTAGAGGATAATACACCGCCTGACCTTACATGTCCTG
>JAYUXX010000129.1:0-1977 GCA_043752765.1 Saprospiraceae bacterium
AAATTTGAAAGATCAATTTTAGGGTGTAGGAAAATTTCGATTTCAAATGATTTTTAGCGTAATTAGCGGCTATAAAGAAGAGAAGACTAAATGGCAAAGAGCTCACACAAATCAAAACATCGCATCTCGAATGCAAAATCAAAACCATATAAATATTTATATTTTCTCCTGGGACTGATATTGACCGTTGGACTTGTTTATTATGCCACCACATCTACTAATGAAAACTCAAAGGAAACTATCTCCTCAAGTCTTTCACAAAGTAGTTTTAGCACAGGACTCGTCAGAGCCAATCAATTAACCCAGGAAGTCTACAAATATGTGGAAGCAGTGGAGACCAAAATAATGACACAAAAAGAAGCTGACAGCCTTAGCAGCCCCATCAAAACGGAACTTGAAAGCCTACGATCCCAATTATCAAAACAAGAGCGTGCCTACAATGATTCTATCCGCAAAGTGATGGGCAACGTCATGGTCGATAAGGTGATGAAATGGAGAAAAGAAAAGGGATTGATTCCCGCAGATGATCGTAGGTGAAACCTGGATGCGTCTAAGGCTTCTAAGCATTTAAACACTACAGCCGAAAAACATTTTCATAGTTCGGAAGTTGGGAGCATATAAATTTTATCCCCAAATACGCATCTATATCTCTCCAATAAGGCCATAACCTGTTCATTATTCCTTTATAAGGTTTTACTCTTTGAGCAATTGTAATTTGGTCAAACAGTAACGCCACTTTTCCTCACTCTTATCCTCACAGTTTTCGCTGATAAATGTACCTCACGCAGAAAATACATGAGACCAATCACCAGACCCAAGGTTGATAAGATGAATAGCGAGCCGATAATCCAGGTCAATTGGGAAAATAGCAGGACTTCAATAAACATTGTCATGATAACAAGACATACAAGTAAAGCTGCTACGGTAAACATCGTAATTGCATTACTTGTGATGTGTCTTCTGCGCTCCAGCAAACTAAGTTCATTCTGGAGAGCTTCTGGTTCATACGCTGCGATCACATCCGGCTTTTCTGTAAGAGCTCTGCCGCGATCAATAATCCGGGAAAGTCGTCCTGACATGACATTGAGCATGCCGGCTATTCCAGCCAACAAGAAAACCGGGGCAAGCGCAAGTTGGATCGCATTTGCAATATCACTGATTTCCATAGTCATGAACACTAATTTATTATCTGGAGGTATGCAAATATCATCCTTAAATTTCATCCATCATTCGCTGAAAATGAAATGTATATCATAATCTGAATTAAAGATGTTTTGTCAATTTCAATGAGGTAATAAATCAAAAGGGTTTATTTTAAGGAAATGGAGTCCATTTGTAGTATCGGTCTGGGTGTTGGAGCAAACTCCAAACAACGTGAAAGGGAATAATTAATTCGCACCATAATCATTTCTGAATAATCTGATGTTAAAAAAGCTCACTATTCACTACTCACAACTATCTTATTCTTACTGCGGAATCAACTCCGCATATCCAAAATTAACATTGAAGTCAACACACCAAACTATTACATATTTATGATGTAAAAAATCGACATTGTTGGGAAGATCGTAGGAATAACTACCATTAACACCTTTTATATTTCCGAGATCAATAAAGTCATCCGTAATATTATTGATACCGCTTGATAGATAAATATTCAGGTCAGGTCCGGAATCGGTTTTGAAAGTAGAAAGGGTTAGTGTTGCTTCATCCTGGTCAGTGCTGGCCATTCCGCTAGTTGTATGAGCCACGGAAACAAAATTTCCCTGGAATGAAGGATTATCTGTTGGTATGATATCATCATCCTTTTTACATGCCGTAAAAAGTAGTACAAGACATGAAATGACTAACCAAGAAAATAAAGATCTTTTTTGCATACAAAGGTTGTTTGAAATAAAAGTAAGGTTTTTAGCCCTTATGAAAGCCGACAGCTTTCTCGTTCATGTATTAACATTTCTAATAACCCTTGATATTTTT
>JAYUXX010000130.1:0-5014 GCA_043752765.1 Saprospiraceae bacterium
TAAATTTTCACAATGGTGTTGGGAATTTAAAATGAAGTCATTCATTTTAAATTCCCTTCTTGTTATATTTCAATTGTCAGGGATGGTGATTCTTATTTATGCATACATCAGAAAATATGCATCATATAAGTGAATCAAAATTCTCTACAGATGAACTCTTCTACACTACTTCGAAAGTCTATGGACGACCTCGTATTTGAGGGCAGGAATCAGGCGTATGGTGCTTATCAACTTCGTCGACGCTATGACGAACGTATGACAAGTGCGATGATCATTGCAATGCTGATTTTTTTACTTGGGATAAGTTTTCCGCGGATCCTTCTGTTTATAAAAGGGTTACAACCGCAAGAGAATAATGTTCTCGAAGAAATAACCCACGTGCTGTATAATCCACCGGTGGATGTCGTAGAATTTCCTTTGGCTACTCCAATACTTAAAGTTGATCTTCCTGCAATTAAGCATCAGATAAAGTTCGTACTGCCTGTTGTCAAAAAGGATATTGATGTACCTGCAGACATACCATCGATTGCCACCAATGATTCAATTATAGATAAACTAACGGGAAACACTGCAAAAGCAGGAGACTCCTCGGCTGTAGACCCATCATTAATCCAGGACTTTCCACCCGGACCAATTTATATTGAGGAACCTGAACCTACCAATGATGTACCTTTCACGTATGTAGAACAGATGCCAGAATTCCCAGATGGTTTGAAAGCTATGTATGAATACATTAATAAAGAATCACGCTATCCTTCCATTGCCAGGGACAACCGTATCTCAGGTACAGTAGTACTCCAATTTGTGGTTTCAAAAGAGGGCGATCTTAAAAACATCAAGGTGGTCAAAGGATTTGGAGGAGGGTTAAATGAAGAGGCTGTGCGAGTTGTCAGTGGTATGCCGAGGTGGAAACCGGGAAGACACAATGGTAAACCTGTTCCGGTAACCTATACACTGCCTTTTAAATTTGTATTGCAGTGAGCCAAAGTTGGTAGCAAAACAGGTATTTTCGGCCTTATTTTATTCACCGAATTGTATTCTTAAAAAGAAATTAACGGTCTGACTCGTTATCCCGGAGGCAGACCTTGTTTTTAATAGGATTTTAATGAATCTTAAGAGCAACTTAACTTCCTGAATTGTTAATCATTACGTCGTTGTATTAATTAATGGAGAGATCCAAAGAGATGTCAAAATTCTTCTTACATATAATTTTATTGGGTTCACTTTGCCTCGCATGTGTCAAGAAACCTGAAAAAATGGTAGGTCCTACTATAGGGAGCCTTGATATTGTCTCTGATGTAAATATGAAGTATATCGTAGAGCAGGAGGAGAACATATTCGAGAGAACCTATAAGTACGCCACATTGAATATTACGTATACATCGGAATACGATATGATCCAAAAATTTATGTCAGATAGTGTAAAGGCGATTATGGCTACCCGGGCTCTCACGCAGGAAGAACTAGATTTCTTTGACAAAAAACAAATGCATCCCCGACAATATGCATTTGCAACAGGCGCACTGGCTTTTATCAGTAATAAAAATCCAACTGACTCTACCTTCTCGTATGAAGAGATAGTGAATATGTGGAAGGATGGTACACAAGGAAAACTTTTTGTGATTGAGGATGCTAAGTCGGGGATAACTCAGGAAGTGCTGAGACTGGCGGATGCCACAAAGTTGCCTGAGCATTTCTACGCCTTAGCATCTAAACAAGAAGTGATTGATTATGTAATTACACATGATAATGCGATTGGTATAGTTGACTGGAGTGATATAAGTGATAGTGATAACCAGATCGGAAAAGAAATGCTAAACAAGATTATGTTACTGGGAATCAGCAGGCCTTTAGATTCGATTCAGCATGGTTTTCTGAAACCCTATCAGTACAATTTACAGGACCGGCTATATCCTTTCACCCGCGATTTGTATTTCATTACCAATACTGGGAAGAATGATGTGGGTACCGGATTTGCCTTTTTCATCTCCGGGGAGATCGGGCAAAAGATTGTGCTGAAAACAGGCCTTTTGCCGAAATTTCAAAGTGAACGTGTCCTCGAGCTTACAAGTTCGCCGGATATAAAAGTTATAAAATGAACACAATACGTGAATCTCATGTTGCATTTTTGCTATCTAAATGTCTAAACACCTTTAAAATGAAAAAAATACTTTTTTCTCTTGTCCTTTCTTCATTCTTCTTCCTGGGAAATGCCCAGACGATAGAGGAAGGAATAAAGCAAATGGAGAATGAAAATTACACAGCTGCTTTAAATACGTTCAATAGTATTTGTAAGGCTGATGCCAAGAACGCTGTTGTCTACTTCCACATCGGTGAAGTTCATTACAAGCTAGAAGATTATGCTGAAGCTGAAAAGTCCTACAAAAAAGGAATCTCTGTAAACGCTCAGTGTGCTGAATGTAATGTAGGTATTGGTAAGCTTGAACTTGATAATGGAAACGCAACTGAAGCTGAAAAATATTTCGCTGCTGCAGTGAGAATTAACAAGAAGAGTTCTGATGTATTTCATCATATTGGTGATGCATACCTCTATAGCAAAAAGCCAAACGCTACTAAAGCAATTGAAAACTTATCCACTGCGCGTGATATGAATGTCAAAGATGCTACCCACTGGGCGCATCTTGGTGATGCCTATCTTTTAAATGGTAATAATGGTGAAGCTATGACTGCATATGAAACTGCTGTTGAAAAAGACCCTACAAATGCAGAAGCATACATCAGTATGGCTCGCATATGGGCGAGAGCTCAACAAGAGGCACTAGCTATACCTAAATTGGAAGAAGCTATAAAGCTTTCACCAAATGATGCACGACCTATTAAAGACCTGTATGAACTTTACATTCGTGAAAGAAGATATACCAAAGTAGTTCCTTTACTTGAAAAATATGTATCTCTGATCGGAACGGATGTTGATGCGAAAGTAAGATTAGTAAAGTTTTTAACTTTCCAGGCGAAGGATTATGAAAGGGCTATTGAAGAAGGTAATAAACTTGTGGTACAATATCCTGATCAGTATACACTCCACAGATGGCTAGCTTGGTCTTATGCAGGAAAAGCTAAGCAAATGGAAATGGACAAAGCTTCTGATGCAACGATCACCGATAGTTTGATCAGGCTGAGTTATCAGAATGCAAATGCTCAAAGTGAATTATTATTCGATGCGTTAACTAAAGACGATAAGAAAAAGGCTTTCTCAGAAGATTATGAATTCTGGGCTTTATCATCACTCAAGACTGGAAAGTTAGATGACGCTGCTCATATCTACAGAAAGTACATCGAATTTGATACGTCCAAGGCACCGGATATTTATGGTATGCTTGCGAAGACATATTTTGATTCAACAAATTATGAACAGGCGATCGCATACTATAACCGTAAGTTGGCTGCAAAGCCTTTAACAAACGCAGAAGAATATTTTCTTGGACTGAGTAATTATTATTCTAAAATATACGTCGCTGCAGATTCTAGTTTTGCAAGAGTGGTTCGTGCCACACCCACGTATGCGCTGGGGCATTTAATGAGAGCACGCGTAGCTAATGCTGTGGATTCAACGGATGCGAAAGTGTTTTTAGCAAAACCACATTATGAATCTTTTATAGAACTTGCAAAGGTTGATCCTGTAAAGAATAAGAAGAACTTGCTTGTTGCATATGAGTATATGGCTTATTATTTTATCCAGCAGGGAGATAATGCAAAAGCAAAAGAATTCTACATGACAATGCTTACGCTGGACCCTGAAAATAAAACAGCGCTGGAGAGAATTGAAATTTTGAAAACTGCTCAGAACAGGTAATGATCTAAGAAATTCCTCTCGCGGGGAATTGGATTAGTAATACCCAAAAAAGAAGGGACACAATCCAAAAACATAGGGATACAAAATATGTAGGGACACAAAATTTTGTGTCCCTACATATTTTGTATCTCTTCAGCTTTTGTGTCCCATTTTCAAGTTTAAATCAGGGAAGAGTCCTGAGATATGTGGCACGTGCTATATAAAGAAATGCAAGCAATAAAAATCCTGCAATCAAGGGCCAATAATAAAGTTCCTGGTATTCTTTGTGTACAGTGATCTCTACTTCTGTTTTTTCAAGCCGATCGATTTCTTCGTATACGCGCTCCAGTCTTTCCCTTGAAGTAGCTCTATAATATTTACCTCCTGTCTGATCGGATATTTCCTGCAGAAGTTTTTCGTCTATTTCTACACTGGCGAGACCAAACATATATTGACCATCAGCACGACGACGCACAGGTGACAACGCCTGACCATAACTTCCTACACCAATTGTATAAACCTTAATACCAAATTCTTTTGCTACTCCTGCTGCTGTTGCAGGACGGATATAACCTGCATTATTTACTCCATCCGTCAGTAATACGACTACCTTACTCTTCGCGTCACTATCCTTCAACCGGTTAACTGCTGCTGCCAATCCCATCCCGATAGCAGTTCCATCTTCAAGAGCTCCCGGTTCGAGTCCCTCCAGATAATTAATCAATACATCATGGTCGTGTGTCAGTGGACACTGTGTGTAACTCTCACCTGCAAAGACCGCAAGCCCGATCCGATCATAGATACGATGTTTGACAAAATCAATTGCAACCTGCTTGCTCACCGTAAGTCTGTCCGGATCAAAATCCCTGGCCAGCATCGATGACGATACATCCATGGCAAGGAATATATCTATCCCCTCCCCTTTTACTATTTCTTCTGCATACTCACGCTGCGGGCGTGCAAGCGACACAATCAACAATGCGATGGCAACCCAGTAAAGTGGCTCCACCCATTTGGCAGATTGTGTGCGAAGTGACGAGGGTAATTTTACAACAATAGGAACTTCAAGAGCTGTAGTGCCCATTATTTTTCTTTGCTGGTACCGATAGATGATTATAACCGGAATGATCTCCAGTAATAAAAGCCACATCGGAGCTTGCAGGGCGATATCACTCCACAGTTTCATCTGGCGCCTTTAGATCAATTACTGGATCAGGTTTT
>JAYUXX010000131.1:0-5006 GCA_043752765.1 Saprospiraceae bacterium
ATTCTAATAGTCTATTGTATCCTATATTGCCTTGATGTTGCGTCTTCTACCAGCTTTAGCATTGATCCGCCACCATATGCGGTCAAGGAAATGGAATTCCTTTCACTCGCCATACCTTTTTAGACTCTTTACATATTGTTGCGATGATGAGATAAATTTTCCTTCATTCGCATTAATTGAAAAACAAAGGCGGTCATTTCTCCGATCGGTAGAAGTCATTCAAAGACATGATTTTGGTGCTGGTTCTCAATTTACATCAGGTAACCATGCCGTACAGATAAGCTCAATAGCAAAGTCATCCTTGAGTCTTCCTTTCCAATGCCGATTTATGTCACGCCTTGCAAGGTGGACTGCTCCCAATACTATCGTTGAATTTGGAACATCTCTCGGTATAGCAAGTGCATACATAGCTACCGGATCACAGTACGGACATGTCATTACCATCGAAGGAGATCCGGTTATTGCAGAAAAAGCAATCCTTTTACATGAGATATTGAAGATTAAGAATATTAAAGTTGTAAACCAAAAGTTTGATTCCTTCCTGAATTCATCAATCGCTAAATTGAATTCGATTGATTTACTTTTTATTGATGGAAATCATAGGGCAGAGAGTCTACACAACTACTATCATGCATTATCTCCTTTTTTCAATGAAAAAACAATTGTCATCATAGATGACATCTACTGGTCAAAGAATATGCAATCTGCCTGGTGTGAATTGATCGCACGATCGGAAGTCACTCAGAGCGTGGATTGTTTTCACTTCGGAATCCTATTCTTTAATCCGGATTTTCTGACAAAAGAAAATCATTCCATCCGCTTACCCTTTAGATCGATTACGCCCTGGTAGCCAATGGAATTCATTTCATTATTCTGAAGTGGTTGTCTTCTGGGGTGCTAGAGCCTGAGTTTGAAATCCAATTCTTGCCGAAGGCTGATCATCATCATCATAATCCTCCCAAATAGTGATTTCTTTGATGAAATCCTCCATGTGTCTGATCAGGAACGGAGTCTTGATTTCTTCCGGACGATAGATAGCAATGACTTTAGGAGACCTTGGTTCACCAAATCCTTCAATGTAAGGATACCCGATCATGACCTGAATTTTACCATTAAACAGTTGCTGGTAGACAAGGGATCCGTTGTGTTTAATGAGCGGTTTATCTGTCTTGTCATTGATAATTTCAGAAATGCCGCTTTCTTCGGAACCTAAGGATACCACAATGAATTCAAGATGTCTTACTTTATTCTGCACATCTATCTTCCCTTCTAGTCCCGAAATTTTGAGCATGTTTTCCAGATCCCCTACAATTTGGTTTTTCAGGAAGGTTGTCCATCGGTCGCGATATGCTTTTGTGTTCTCGAGAATACTGTGATATCTGTTTACTTTACCTATCAGGCCATTATAATCATCCATAGTTATTCATTTATTGAATAAATATAACCGCATATCCGGTGAAATGATGCAGCGCCTATTGATGCAGACTGCAATCTCTATCTTTGGCCGCCATGAATGAGCTGGAAAAGAAGAAGAAAAAACCCGTACCAGAGCATGCGACTTTGCCTGAAATCATAAGCAAAGCGTTTAGCCTTATGGCCACCGCGAAAGCAATGACAAATCTATATGAAGCCAACTTTAAAGAGGTTTCAAAGTATGTTCATGCTACCTCTCGGGGACATGAAGCTATTCAGATTGCACTGGGTTTATTGCTTACACCTGATGACTGGCTCTCTGCATATTATCGTGATGATGCTCTTCTTCTGGCGATCGGTATGCAGCCCTATGATCTTATGTTGCAATTGATGGCAAAAAAAGATGATCCTTTCTCGGCAGGACGATCATACTATTCCCATCCCGCATTGCGCGATTCTGACAAGCCTAAAATTCCTCATCAATCTTCGGCAACAGGTATGCAGGCCATCCCCACAACAGGGATTGCAATGGGCATTGCTTATAAGGAGAACCGGAAATTGGTGGATTGGAAAAAGCCACCTGTCGTGATTTGTTCGATGGGTGATGCTTCTGTCACTGAAGGTGAAGTAGCAGAAGCCTTTCAAATGGCAGTGTTGAAAAAGTTACCGATTCTGTACCTCGTGCAGGACAATGAGTGGGATATCTCTGCAAATGCTGTTGAGACAAGAGCCATGAATGCGGCTGAATATGCATTGGGATTTAAGGGATTAGAGACGCGAAGTATTGATGGGACAGATTTCAAGTTGTGTTATGAAACGCTTTCTGAAGTAATTGATTTGATACGCACAGAAAGGCGACCATTTTTGGTTCGGGCGTCAGTTCCATTACTTAATCATCATACGTCCGGAGTCAGAATGGAATGGTATCGGGATGATCTTGCGGAAGATCGCACCATGGATCCCTATCCAAAATTGAGGCAATCGTTACTTGATGGCGGTATTCCAGAGCTTAAGGTCCGGCGTTTAGAAATGAAAGCCATTGAAAAGGTTGAATTGGATTTTGCAAAGGCGAGAAATGCGGCAAACCCACAACCATCTGACCTTTACACCCACGATTTTGCACCTACCGAAATAATAGAAGAAAAAGGCAACCGTCAGCCCCCAGGTGCTGAAGTTAAGGTTATGGTGGATTGTGCCCTTATAGCTATCGAAGAATTAATGAGAAAGCATCCGGAAGCTCTTCTTTATGGGCAGGATGTAGGTCGAAGGTTAGGGGGTGTATTTAGAGAGGCAGCTACACTCGCTCAGAAATTTGGTGATGACAGGGTATTCAATACTCCTATACAAGAAGCGTTCATAGTCGGCTCAACAGTTGGAGTTTCGGCAGTTGGACTTAAACCTATAGTTGAAGTACAATTTGCGGATTATATTTTCCCCGGACTGAATCAATTATTCACCGAAGTCTCGCGGTCTTGCTATCTGACAAATGGCAAATGGCCTGTCAGCATGATCTTGCGCGTTCCAACAGGTGCTTATGGAAGTGGCGGGCCATACCACTCTTCCTGCGTAGAAACTATTGTTTGTAGTATCAAAGGACTGAAAGTCATCTATCCAAGCAATGGTGCAGATCTGAAAGGACTGCTCAAAGCAGCCTATTATGATCCTAATCCCGTGGTAGTTTTTGAACATAAGGGATTGTACTGGAGTAAGGTTCCAAATACGGAAACTGCAAAATCAATATTGCCGGATGAAGATTACATCATCCCTCTTGGGAGCGGAAGGATTGTTTTAAACGCTGATGAGGTTAAGATCCAGCAAGGCAAAGCTTTATGTGTAGTCACGTATGGTATGGGCGTTCACTGGTCGTTACATGCAGCAAAGAAGTTTCAAGGGGAAGTGACTATCCTTGATTTGCGATCTCTTGTGCCCCTGGATGACAAATTGATGTATGAGACAGTAAAAAAACACAGCCGGTGCCTGGTAGTTACAGAAGACACAGTTACTAATTCGTTTGCGCAAAGTGTTGCAGCCAGGATTCAGGAAAACTGTTGGAATTCACTTGATGCGCCGGTACGAACTATCGGATCAATAGATATGCCCGCTGTTCCGTTAAACGAAATCCTGGAAAAGGAAATGATCTTATCTGCAGAAAAGGTTGAAATCGCAATAAAGGATTTACTGGACTTTTAAGCGCTGGGTAGTTTTAGACTGAAAAACTCTCGCCACATGCACATGTTCGAGAAGCATTGGGATTGCTGAAATAAAAACCTTTGCCTTCAAGTCCACCTGAAAATTCGAGAATTGTATTGTGGACATACAGAAAGCTACGCAGATCTGTGACTAACCGAATCCCCTTATCTTCAAAAACCTGGTCCGTGGGCTTCAATAGATTATCAAAGTCAAGCTTATAGCTTAATCCTGAACATCCTCCACTGCTAACACTCACGCGCACGAAGTATTCTGTAAGCGATTTATTCTCACTGCCGAGTACTTCAATGATTCTTTCTTTTGCACTATCCGCTACAAACAACATAATCAATAGGTTTATTCTGAACGTAATACAAAGATATGATAACAAACAGCGATGGTCATAGTTCCCTATTGAGAAGGTTTTTCGGTTACTTTTCCATTGATAAACATCTGCCAAACAGGGTTTTGCATACGATATTCTGATATGGCTTCGCAAAGCCAATTTGCTGCCTGGTCAACGTCCTCGATTGTAGTAGGCCGGCCCACACTAATCCGAAATGATCCTTTAGCCTCGTTTTCAGAAAGCCCCATCGCTAATAATACGTGGGACGGTAACGGGTCTGCAGAACTACAGGCTGACCCTGAGGATATAGAAAGTTTAGTTCTAAGTTTTGTCATGACAGCCTGGCTATCTACAAAAGCAGCTTTGAAATTAGAAACAGTAGGAAGCCTTTCAGAACTTCCATTTACTTCTACATTTTCGAGTGATGACAAAATTTTAGACTCCATTCGATTTCTGAGATTGCCAATTCGCATAGCATCTTCAGGATATTGTGATTTTGCAATTTCACAAGCCATTCCAAGTCCAACAATTCCAGGCACATTCAATGTTCCTGATCTAAATCCTCCTTCATGCCCTCCCCCATGAATTAGCGGTTGAGGTTTTATATGCTTTTGATTTCTTCCAATGTAAATGGCTCCACATCCTTTGGGTCCATACAATTTATGAGATGACATGACAAGCACATCAATATTTTTCTCGATGGGAAGAACTGTGATTTTTCCCACTGCCTGAGTTGCATCACAAATAAATGCAACATTATTTTCTCTGCAAATTTTACCTATCGCATCTACATCCTGAAGTATTCCAGTTTCGTTATTCGCCCACATCACTACAACCATGATTGTATCCTTTCGGATGGCATGCTTTAACATTTCCAGATTCAGTAGTCCCGTTGTTTCAACAGGAAGAAAGGTTACATCATACCCTTTTTTTGCAAGCCAAAATAGAGGATCAATCACGGCATGGTGTTCAGTAGCCACAGTAATAATGTGTTTCCCTTTATAGGATAGATTTTCTGCAATCCCTTTAACTGCTAAATTCAATCCCTCTGTCGCACCGG
>JAYUXX010000132.1:0-5005 GCA_043752765.1 Saprospiraceae bacterium
TTCCACTTTTGCTAAATCAATACGATCCGTATGAACCATTCCCATGAGTCGGGTAAAATGGACGATAGCTTTTTGCCATGGATATTTATCCCATGAAAAAACGTTTTCATTCACAACAAGATCTGCAGCCTCATTCCACATTTTATTTTCAAAGACATATCGCGAAGGAACCGCAGCAAATGCATAAGCCACTTTAAAGTTTACAGGAGAAACAACCTGCATCGTATTAATATAGTCCCATACTTCCTTTGCTTTAACATTATCGCCCTTTTGCAAATAGCCATACATCAGGTAATCCGTGGCATGTAATTCTTCATCCCAATGACCTTTCATACCCGTTTGTTCCGCATAGCACCTGGCAGCATCAGCAGAGACCAGGTTAGACTGAATACAGTCGTCCCATAATCCAAGCCTTGTAAAAATATGGGATGGCATGTGTTGCGCATGTGCAGAAGAGGGCGCTATACTTGCATATTTACGGGCAGCTGGTAAAGCTAAGGCAGCAAGCGCAGGAGAATCGTAGCTGTGAATTATATAGTGAATAACACCGGGATGGTCAGGTTGATCGGGATACAACGAAGTCAAAATTTGACCCGCCTCTTTTTGATTTTTAAAAGTTGTATCCGCAGGATCCGCAGCGCCATCCAGTGCAAGCGCATAAAAAATAGCAGCTTCCTTATCTTCCGGGAAGTCCCTATAAATTTTTCCCATGGCCTCTTCAAACTTCAGGCTTCTGGACCGATGATCAATCGTTTTCCAATCTGTATAGTATGTACCGATAGCATCGATATATGCCGCTTCCCTTTTTGATTTTGGATTAAGTGATTTTGCAATTTCAATAGCCTTAGCACCTTTTTCAAGTTCTTTTTCTGTGGGTGGTGTCCAGAGAGGATGATAGTTAGCCATCGCCACCCCCCAATAGGCCATCGCACATTCAGAGGATGCATCGATGACTTTTGCAAATATTTTTTCGGCCTCATCATATTCAAATGAATGCAACATCGATACAGCAAGCGCAAATTGCTCACGAACGATATCCTCGCATGAAGTTTCAAACACGACGTCCCCAAATCGCTGGTCACCGGGACCACACATTACGATCTCACCTCTTTTGAGTTCGATGCCGTTAAGTGCTTCTGTGGAAGGGGAATTATTCTTGTTGATACAACTTGCTGAAAGGGTTAGGATAATGAGATGCAGATATTTCATTGGTAGGTGATAAATTTTTTGAGCTACATAAAAAATTACCCAATCTTCCCCTCCATTTACATCATATTCTTGCGGCCAACAACAAGTACATTCTTACCATTGGCTCATCGATTCCATTTACGGCAGTAAAGTATTCACCCGGGCTGAAAACAGACCCTGATAATTGCATGTTAAGATAGTGATTGAAAAAATAATTTACATAAATATCACCACCCACTCCAATCGACTTACTTGTGGTAGTAAGGTTGTTCAATGAAGGGATAGTTGCAATGCCGGGTGATCGATCCAATGGCTCTATAACACTTGCGTATACACCGTGAAAACCAGTAGATATTAATCTCCCGACATTCCAATTCATATGGACTGTTCCTGCCTGCACATTCGATCCTTTAAAAGCATCAATATATCCAAAACGACGATGCTCATTTTGCCATAATACGTTATACGACTTGAGCTGATCATCACCGGGCTGATCATCACCACTGGCCCTGTAATAAGAAACGTCAATACTAAATTTGTTCTCATCTGTAAAATAACCAGCACCTAATTCCACTGCATAGGCTTTGACATTGCCGGAAGTACTGTCATTCAAAATACCTTTGGCAGAGCCACCCTGATAGATAAATTCCGCTGTATACCGAAGACTATTCATCTTACCATAAAATCTTACATCAGGCATGAACACAGAAGTTCGAAAACCGCTATTAAACTGATCAATAAGATATGGGAGATTTAAATCTAAGTTTGCTGCTTCAGAAAAATGGAATGTATTTAAGGTGGCCAGAAAAATAGGGTGATTCCATTCAAACCCCGCGGTTGGAGGTGCTAACTGGTATAATTGCACCCACATCAGATCACTTGTTAATTTTTCTGTTTTAAACCGGAATCTCACACTTTCAAAACTTCTTCCTTTGCCAAAATCATCGTCCCCGATCAACATCTCGGTACCATATTTCCCCAGGCTCATGCGGCCGAAACGTAATGACAATCGATTATTTCGGTCTAATTTTTTCATTTCTACATATGCCTCATACAAAGACATATTCGGATCTAATGGGCCAAGACTACGCGTGTAAATACCATAGGATTGGAGGTTAAATACCATATCAATGTTTTTTGGCAATGAAATTTTCCCTCCAAAATCTCCTCTCAGATAAAAATTCAAATGGCCGGTATCAATCGGGAATCCCGCTTCTTTATAATTTACAGTGGCTTCCGGACGAAAAAAGAAATTGACGAGCGGACTAAATTGAACCTTCTTAGTCGAAATAATTTTATCCGTATTAAAATAAAAGGAATCATTCGGCAAGTAATCAATAATACCATCTGCCGGAAGTATGGAGTGAGGAGCTTCATTGGAATAATCTTCAACTGATACCTGGGTAACCTGGGCGTTTAATTCAACACCTCGTACCATTAGAAATAGTATGATTAAATATAGTTTCATTTTCATTGGGGTAAAATTAATAATCGCCTGTATATTCTCGTTTTTAAGTGATCTAATTCTGGTATAGGAAAAAGTGCCCTTGGAAGGAATATACTGCAGAGGACGGAAAAATACGTTTCAGCAGACCTTTTCAACCTTTATAATGCAGCATCTAACTCATCCATCGATTTCACGAAATGGGGCTTTACATACTTTATTAAAAAATACTCCGCTAATGCAAGATGCAGAACGAACAGGAATACCGAAATCAATAGCCACTCTTCTTTTTGTAGCCATATAATCAGAAAGGCAAACAACGCCTGTATTAAAATCGAACAACCGCTTAAGCTATAATACTTGCTGCTGCGCTTGCAATGAATGATTGCATTTTCCTTACTCATGATATTTGTAAACAGATCTGGTTCAAGTCTCCAGGCCCCGGAAAAATAAGCCGGGGATCCTATCAATAAAAAAATAGCAAAGCCTTTTGTCCATGTCTCCACATCAATATCCGCCACAGAATCTTTGATGGTAATAAAAGAAATAAGGATAAACTGCCCGATGCTGACAATGAATGGAATAAGCGTATCAATTATATTCGGGAACCATCGGAGAAAAAAGATTCCGATGGCATAATGATGCCAAACATTAAAGATGATGAGCAACATTAAAACGAGTGGGAGAAGCTGGACACTGATCCACGGATCTTCGGCTTTCTCCAAATATGTAATGATAATTGGCACCAATTGTGAAAGCGCTATTCCTTGTAGAAGCGAAATAATCGTAAGATATATCGTGGCAAAATGGCTTGTGATTAAATTCGACTTGATACTCATCTGTCTGTTTTTATTTCTGATAGAATTTCACCCTCATGAAAATTTTATTGATGATACTTTTTTCTTTCAAATTTAATAAAGGTTTTTGGCAGTACTTGACAACTTATTGAATACTTACGCACTCAATTGACAGGAGAAGGTTGTGATTAAACCGATATATGAAATGCCTCTGAAATATGTACCGCCCTACGATCCGCAAAATCTGCAATCTGATGACGGCAACTAAATCCATTCGCAATTACAAGCGCTTTAGGTTTAGACAGAATAGCGGGGACCAACACACGCTCTGCCATCATTTTAGAAAGATCATAGTGTTTCTTTTCATATCCGAATGAACCTGCCATTCCACAACATCCACTATCGATCTCTTCATAGTTAACTTCAGGCCAATTCGAAAAAATAGATTTTACAGTATGTAATCCATACAATGCTTTCTGGTGACAATGACCATGTACAAGAATATGATTAGACTTTGGTCTGATGATACGATTACTCCCTGCTGTTTTTTCCAGGACATCTAATAATATCTTTTCAAATGGTTTAATAGTCTTTAATGCAAGTGCAATAGTGTCGTCATCGATAAGATCAGGAATATCATCTGTCCATGCTGAAGCGCACCCGGGTTCAAGCACACCTACAGGAATATTTTTTTGCAGCCAGGGATATACCTTTGTTATTGCAGGATTGATTTTCTCCTTTGCCTCTCTTAAGAAGCCATGAGAAATCCGTGGTCGTTGACAACAACCCGCATCCAGCAGCATTACTTTTTGCCCTAACGCTTCCAATAACTGCACTGCCGCATGTCCCGAATCAGGAGCATGGCATTGAGTGTAAGTATCAACTAGTAAAATAATATCAGGATCTGTTGTAAAACGCCCCACTTGATTTTCCGCATGCGCCTCTGTCCACGTTTGCGTAGCATACATCGGTAGCTGACGCCGCGTATCCATTCCAATCGATTTCATGATTAACTGCCGTACACCTGGGAGCGCCTGAATCATATTGACCGCTGTAGCCCGGGCACCCGCAAGTTTTCTCGCGATGTCAGGACTTCTTCCAATCATCTTGTTCTTTATTGAAGCTCCATATTTATCAAACTGATGCTGCATTACCTCCCCCTTCAGGCGTGCCATATCCACACTACTCGGGCATTCAGCTTTACAAGCTTTGCACGATAAACATAAATCGAGAATTTCAGGCAAACCTGTGTTTGCAAGCCCATTGTCCAATTGACCGGACATGGCAAGTCGTAGTGCATTCGCTCTTCCCCTTGTGGAATCCCGCTCGTCAAGCGTTACCATAAAACTTGGACACATCGTCCCACCCGTTACTTTCCTGCAGGCCCCAAGTCCTGAACATTGATGAACCGCTGTATAAAAATCACGCTGCTCTCTATAGGTGTATACCGTTTTGAAGGGAAGATCTTTATATTTCGCTCCATACCTTAGATGACTATCAATCGGAGGAGGGTCCACAATTTTACCTGGATTAAGCAGAAAAAGAGGATCAAAAAGTTTTTTGGTTTTGATGAAAG
>JAYUXX010000133.1:0-1970 GCA_043752765.1 Saprospiraceae bacterium
CGATCCTGTATCATATGATAAACCTGCCGTGGCCGCCATGCTTTTAACACATGCCCGTCATATTCCATTTCGATTTTCGGAAGCCCGGAGAGGAAACATGATTCCGACACGAGTTGCGATGCCCTGCCATGATCAGGATGCCGGTCACGTATAGCATTTGTGATGACAACTTCCGGTTGATATTTACGAACCGCACGAATTATAGGCAGTTTACTGGATTCGGATAAATCAAAAAACCCATCCCTTAATCCCAGGTTCTCACGCAACGTAATTCCCATGATTTTCGAAGCATTTGCTGCTTCTTCTGCACGGATAGCGGCAGAGCCTCTTGTTCCTAACTCACCTGCTGTAAGATCAACGATGCCAATGGTCGCCCCTTCAGCAATATGTTTAAACACCGTTCCTGCGCAACACAATTCCACATCATCAGGATGCGCCACGATAAAGAGGATATCTACTTTCATAAATTTGTAATTGTGATATAAGATCTACCAACGAATGAGCGAAGCACCCCAGGTAAACCCACTGCCAAAAGCAGCAAGACAAACAAGATCACCTTTTTTTACTTTGCCTGCTTCATAAGCCTCACATAGTGCAATCGGAATTGAAGCAGCTGTTGTATTTCCATATCGCTGTATATTATTCCACACCTGGTCATCCCGGAGCCCCATTACTTTTTGAACGAACTGGCTGATGCGCAGATTAGCCTGATGACAGACTAATAAATTAATATCAGTTTGTTCTAATCCTGCATTCGTTAATACTTCTTTGATGACTTCGGGAAATTTAGCAACCGCATTTTTAAAAACCAACTGACCATTCATGTTAGGAAACAACATACCATCAGTCAACATTTTCGCACTGATGAATGTCTCTCCGTATTCCGCATTTTCATAACCATAAATGTCTGGATCCGCTGCATGAACACCTCCATGTGAACCCGGGTTAATCATCGCGAGTTCTTCAGCAAATTCGCCATTCGCATGAATAGCATTTGCTAAAATACCGCGTCCGGCTTCCTCAGTTGCGCAAAGAACTACAGCGCCTGCTCCATCCCCAAAGATGACTGTTACATTTCTGCCTTTGGTTGAATAATCAAGTCCCATAGAATGCGTCTCTGCACCGACAAGTAAAATGTTTTTATATGTTCCACTTCGAATGAAAGCATCTGCGACAGTCAATCCATAAATAAAGCCACTACATTGATTACGAACATCCAATGCAGGAATCTCCTTGTGGGTCAATCCTAAATTTCGTTGAAGCAACACACCACATCCAGGAAAATAATAATCAGGGCTGAGTGTAGCAAAGATGATCAGATCAATCTCCTCAGCCCGCATATCGGCATCCAACAGCGCTCTCTCAGCAGCTTTTGTTCCGGTGGTTGAAGTTGATTCTTTATGCCTGGTATTATAACGGCGCTCCTGAATCCCGGAACGCTCCTGAATCCATTCATCTGTAGTTTCCATATGCCGCTCCAGATCCTTATTAGTAACGACATTCTCAGGAACATAAAAACCAATTCCTTTAATATATGCTGATGACATTTCGTATGGTTGGATTAGTTAATAAAATTCAACTCAAGATATCCATTCCTATATAAATTCAGTTGATTAGCTACCATATACCAGATGCTGTAAAAGCCGGATTAGTCTCACATCAGATCACCACAGGCCCAGCCAAAAAAGATGTAAAGAGGTGATGCATCAGGTCTTTACATCTTCTTTTGCTCGCGATCACTCCATCACTAAATCACTCCATCACCTGATCTTTATTTACCACCACATCCTTAATTGTATACGCCATCTGCCCTGATTGCCCATAATACGTCTTCATCAACATATCACTGATAAAACCCAGAATGAAAAACTGAATCCCAATCAGAAAAGACAACAGCGTGAACATTGGCCAAAAAGTTTCTGACATATCCTGCCCCTGAAAAAATTCTACAAGCGTCATCACTGCAGCAA
>JAYUXX010000134.1:0-1966 GCA_043752765.1 Saprospiraceae bacterium
ATGGTTACTTTATACCGGATGCGGTCTCCGGGATCTGCGGATCCTGGTGTGCCGTTATCGATAGTAATGGAATCCGTTTGAGCTGGAGGCGGAATGACCTGGGCAAAAATGCCCGAAGAAATCATTATGAAGCAAACTAAGATCGGGATTGACCTCATGTCTTTATAGGTTGGTGTACGTTATATAATCTGATTTATTTCCATCTAGGATGTATAAAACATTCTATGCTTTTACAAGTCCATCGGTGGGTTTTATGCAATTTAATACCTGGGGCAATGTCTCCAGGTGATTAAGGAGGGTAATCAAGCGCTAAAGATATCTTGATAAAGTGAGATAAGTACGCACTCTATGGAAAAAAGAGCCATCGGCTACTTTAAATAATTGTAAGGTATTTAGCCGGTCAATAATTATTTAAAATTCAGTGTAAAATTTAATATCAATTTATATAAATAGATTGTGAATTCAGTCTTTATTAATCTTTTAGGCATTTATATCTTCGTAAATATCTCAATTAAATATCAAAGATTGGTAATCAACAAACCTAATTTGCATTTTCGACCAATTGAATTGGCTGACCAGCAATTCCTTTTTGATGTATATGCAAACACACGTGAAAATGAAATGGAACTCTTGTCTTTCTGGGGGGAACCAGAGAAATTGGCGTTTCTAACACAACAATTTCTTGCTCAACAAACCTATTATCAACAGCAATTTCCCTCTGCCGATTATTTAATCATTCTTATAGATCAACTACCCGTGGGGCGATTATATCTCGACCGTCGGCCAGAAGATATCCGGATTATAGACATCAGTATACTTACCAGTTTCCGCAATTTAGGGTATGGCTCATATATTTTACACCAATTAACTTCCGAGGCACAAAGTGTAAATAAGACCCTGACCATTCATGTAGAGCGTTCAAATCCGGCATTACATCTATATGACAGAATAGGCTTTCGGATCCTTGATGATTCGCATCCTATTTATTTACTGATGAAATGGTCTTTCAATGCTGATGTTTAAAAAGTATGATTACATTTCATGACTGTAAGAGCACTTTGTATTGTTGAATATCTATTGTATTAATATTATTATGGGCATTGACATGTTATATCTTACAGATTTTATCCCCTGGCTTCATCACAATTTTAATATTCAGTTTACTCCCGATAGTAGTATGAGTGCTGTATTAATTAATGTCACTGAGGTAAAAAGCTATTCACCCGTTGAGCGTACTCCTTTTTCGATAATATTCAGAACAAAACAAAAAACCGAATATTTTCCACAGGGTCTATGTATCTTGCAGCATCCTGAAAAAGGCGATATAGAACTCTTCCTGGTACCTCTTGGATTTGATGAAGAAGGAATGCGCTACGAAGCTGTTTTTGCGTGAAGGAATTTATAACATGATTACCTATATTTTTGCCAACTCAATACATCCTGAATGAAAAGGAGAAATTTTGTACATAATTCTGCGGTAGGTGTTTTAGGATATAATTTAATTAACCCCGGATTAAATTCCCTTCAGTTATTTAATGAAACCACAGTGCAATCCTGGCTTCAGCATTTAATTCAAGTTACCGGCGTTTCACGAAAATCAGCAAAAGCTTTTTTATCAGGTCAGGCTGCTGAGGTAATTGGCAATCTGAATAGCCACTTTTTGAAGCGCTGATATTTTCCAAATAATTCCAGCATTTATTTTTATAATGAATTGCAGGATTACTGTTTTTATTCACTGGAATTAAATAATGTTTCATCAGGATTAAACGAAATGCTGGTTCCGTTTTTACACAAACAATCCAACGGTAATTGGATCCACGTGACTACACTGAATGGGTATCAATTAGAGGCTCTGGTATTTGCATCCCACGCGTTGAAAAATCATATTACATCCCTTCAGCATTTACTCCTTCCTGTAGTAAATACAAGTGGGGTCAAAGTGCATTCGGGGTTTTCTACAAAACGG
>JAYUXX010000135.1:0-11700 GCA_043752765.1 Saprospiraceae bacterium
ATGAGGATTCGTTTATTAGAATCAATTTTAGAAATGTTCGCTTTGATATAGGCATCAAGTTCGTCTAGCTGACGAATATAATTTTCGAATTGAGAAAGAATTTGTGCTTCATTCTCTGGTAGCATTTTGATAAGTGCATCTTTAATATTTGATGCATATATTTTTCCGTTGACAGGTTCCATCCAGGCATGAGGGTCCGTGGCATTTTGGTGCTGGACACTTATGATCGGCGTGATCCCCTCAGTGATCGTGATGACAGGCGCATTCGCTCCGCTATTTTTGATAAGCTCTGTAATCCAGCCTTCGAATGTCAGTCCGTTCTGAAGGATCAAATCAGCTTGCAATAATAAGCGGACATCACCTGGAGTCGGTTCGTAGATATGAGGATCACCTCCGATAGGGACTACCGTAACTGCAGTGATCAGATTGCCTCCAATGTTGGACGCCATATCTGAAAACATGGATGCAGTAGCAACAACAAGAGGTTTTTTTTCATCGGTCTGAGCACTTCCATTTTTAGGAAAGGATAAAAATGAGATGAGTGTAAGTATCGTTAGAATAAAAGTTCTAAAAGTCATAAGTCAGATAAGTTTTATTAAAATGTTTTTTGCCACTTTACCCGAGATGCTTAATTCCTCGCCTTCAATAGCGAGTCGAATGGTTTCATCATAGGCGTCACTCGACAATAGTCTGGTGTGTTTGCCTATAGTGATCCCCTTTTCACTAAGATGTTTGAGAAAGAGATTATCCGAATCCTTTACACCTATGACTGTGCCTTCTTGTCCGGGCTTTAATTCAGAAAGAAGAAGCTGGGCTCTCAGTGTGTATTTGCCATGTGCATTTGGAATGGGGTCGCCATGTGGGTCGTATTTGGGAAACCCAAGAAATGCATCCAGTCTTTCTATGAGTTGATCTGACTGAATGTGTTCGAGTTCTTCGGCTATTTCATGGACTTCATCCCAGGTCATGCCAAGAGACTGGACGAGGAATACTTCCCAAAGTCTGTGTTTTCTGAGGAGCCTGGTTGCTACCTTATTTCCGGATTCAGTGAGTTGCGCACCTTTATACCGCTGGTAGGTAATAAATTCTTTTTCAGCCAGTTTTTTGAGCATGTCGGTGACTGAGGCAGCTGATGTTAACAGTAGAGCTGCAATTGCGTTTGTGCTCACTGTTATGTTAGGGGGGCCTGAAAGTCTTAAGATTGCTTTCAGGTAATTTTCCTCTGCGTATGTCAATCCCATAACGCAAAGAAAAGAAATTATTAGATAATACGAAAATATAATTTAGACGAGACTAAAATTTATAAATAGCTTAAGTCTTTGTAATAATTATGACTTTAAAATTGCCAGTATGTTGCCCTAATTATAAAAAAAAGACTGTTAATAAAATGTTAAAAATAGCCCTGGGGCCTTTCGTTATCAAGTGTTTATGACCTCGTGGCACGACTACTGGTGGCACGACTACTGGTGGCACCATGAATACTTAAATTGGTATCGTCTGGCACCCTGCTTGATAATTCTATTTCGTAAGACGCTTATTTTTTTAACCTCTCATCGTCAACATCGTTCACCCGAAGGCATAGCAAACCCGCAAGGATCATTGACAGTCCACCAAGAATAAGAGCATGCACAGGAGAACCTCCGAAAAAGGACTTCACCAGAAATCCCAAGAGGGCAGCAGCAACGATCTGAGGAATGACAATAAAGAAGTTAAATACTCCCATGTAATACCCCATTTTGTGCGAGGGCAGGGATCCCACAAGCATCGCATACGGAACCGACAATATCGACGCCCATGCAATACCCACACCTACCATTGAAAGAATCAGCCATTGTGGATTTGGCAGGAAATAAACCGATAACAACCCAAGACCTCCTAAAATGAGAGCAATCATGTGAGCAACTCTCCGGCTAGTTCTTCTGGCCAGCACCGGCAGCCCAAACGCCACTATCGCAGCAACACCATTGTAAATTCCCATACACAAAGACACCCAATCAGCCCCATCATTGTAAAGTTTAGAGGTAGTGTCGGAGGTATTGTAGAGATGGCTGGTAACTGCAGAGGTAGTGTAGATCCACATGGCAAACAAAGCAAACCATGAAAAGAACTGCACCACAGCCAACTGCTTCATCGCAGGCGGCATGTTTTGAATATCATCCATCATCGTCACGAATCCCGAACCGGAGCCTGTGGTTTTTTTTAGCAACCCTGACACCAGGAATAGAATTCCAATCAATAAAGCCCCGGACGAAAACAAGAATAATTCTTTGGGGAAATCGCTTAAGCCAAACCAGGTCGTCAATATCAACCCAACAATAATAAAAATAATCGCCCCCCGAAAGGATTGAAGTGAAATGGATTTTGACTTATCATTATTTATGGCCGATGCCTCAGCTTCATCGATTTCACTAAAGGCAGCAAGTTCAACTGGGGAATATTCTTTAGACCTTAAAATTGTCCATAATACAGCCGCCAAGTATACAAAACCACCAATGTAAAAGGACCATTTGACGGAATCTGGAATCACTCCCTCCGGTGCCTGATTAGAGATATTAAACCAGTTTGTAAAAACGTAAGGAAGAGATGAGGCCACTACTGCTCCTGTTCCGATGAAAAAACTCTGCATCGCGAAACCGCTGGTACGCTGTCTGGAAGGTAAATTATCCCCCACGAATGCTCTGAAGGGCTCCATTGAAATATTAATAGAGGCATCCAGGATCCACAACATCCCTGCAGCGAACCACAACGTTGGTGAGTTTGGCATTATCAGCAAGGAAAGTGAGGCTAATATGGCTCCTGCAAGAAAATAGGGTCTTCGTCTTCCCAGGAAATTCCATGTACGGTCACTAAAATAGCCAATGATCGGTTGGACAATCAACCCCGTCAAAGGAGCAGCAACCCAGAGAATAGGTATATCATCTACTTTAGCTCCTAGTGTTTCGAATATGCGACTCACATTCGAGTTTTGAAGGGCGAATCCAAATTGAATACCCAGGAAACCGAAACTCATGTTCCAGATCTGCCAGAAAGTAAGTGCGGGTTTTTTTGCGGAGATTCTACCTCCGGAGTGAGAATTACCCATAGTGGTTAACGTATGATAATCAAATGTATCAATTTGAAAATGAAGTAGAGTACATCGGTCAGATGCATAATTTATCGCATCCACTGTGATCATGTAAAGCCAGGTTCTTCTGTATGTTAATTCTGCGAATCCCGCTTTTTAGATGCCCATTTAAAAGCTACCTTGCGGCAAGTCTAACCCCTTTTTCGATGAAATTCCTACTCTCTTTTGTGCTGTATATACCAGCATGCATCCTGTTTTCTCAGGCTTCTGATCAGCATATCATTGCCCCTCAAGGAGGGTATACAAGATCTGAGACCTTTACAGTCAGTTGGACAATCGGCGATTTAGTAACCGAAACGATAATCCAGGACCAGGCAATTCTGACACAGGGATTTCAGCAGCCAGTCATTTTAGTACAAGAAGTTGCGAGTGATATTCAAAATGAACTTGTGGCTAAGGTCTTCCCAAACCCTTTTGGAAATGAAATTAACATATCCATTCTCAATGGAGAAAAAGAATACTATGTTGATCTGTTTGATCCCGCGGGTAACCGTTTATCGAGAATTCAAAGCAAAAAATCAGAAGAAATAATACAGCTGGAAGACCTTCCAGCCGCTCAGTATCTTTTACGAATCAGCCTCATTGAATCTGAGTCCACCAAAGTATTCAAGATCACCAAATCACACTAATCATCGCTCAACTTTGTCATTAAAACAAGGCAAAAAAACCAGTTATGAAAAAAATTGTACTCTTTTCCGCATTACTGTTCCTCATTGTTTCAGGGATTCATGCCCAGGTTACACTTCCATCAGGCATGCGTTACCAGGCAATCGCAAGAGATGCTGATGGGAATATTCGCTCCACAGAACCTTTGGATGTGAAGGCTGAATTGATTGTTCTGGAAGCAACCGAAGAAGTGGTTTATTCAGAACTTCATTCAACAACTTCAGGGGAATTCGGTCTGCTGAACATTACCATAGGAGAAGGAAAGATTTTGAAAGGAGTGTTTTCTGAAATTCCATGGAACAAACATATCTGGGTCAGAATATCCATTAAAAATGTTGAAAACACGGATTATCAACTCGTCACCACCAGTAAGTTGTACTCCGTTCCGTATGCATTTTATGCAGCTTCTGCAGGCAAGTTAGTAGGTGAAGAATCTGGTGAAACTGGTGGCACGGAAGGCGGCAACAGAGCCCCCGGCATAGGCATGAACTCTGTGAATTGGACTCTTGAAGGAAATATCAATGCCCAGCAAAGAAATAACGGGAAACCGGTTCTTGGAACTGTAGACAAAAATGACCTTGTAGTCGTTACCAACAACGTTACACGATTGGTAATTTCCAAAACAGGTGGAGCAAAATTTAATGTAGATGTTGATGTAGTTGGCAAATTAGATGTTGCGGGAGCGACAACACTCAAAGGAACACTGGATGTAACTAATATGAGTCCTTCTCATCTTTCAGGTACACTAAGAGTTGACAAGGCCACTACGCTAAATGATGCCCTTACTGTGGCCAATATGGCTCCAACACAGCTGACCGGTCCGCTGGACGTTGATAAAACCTTAAACGTGGATGGTGCTACAACAATTAATAATACACTCCTCGTCACAGAAAATAATCAGACTTATCTACAAGGGACATTAGTGGTAGACAAGCCGACTACACTCAACCATTCTCTCACTGTAGAGAATATGGCCCCCACTCACCTGACCGGATCACTTGATGTAGACAAGACACTGAATGTTGATGGCGCTATGACACTCAACAACTCACTGACTGTTACGGGAATGAACCCTACACATTTGTCAGGAACTTTGAAAGTGGATAAAGCAACAACGCTGAATGATGCGCTCACGGTTACTAACATGGCGCCAACGCAACTGACCGGGTCACTCGATGTGGATAAAACATTGAATGTGGATGGTGCTACAACGCTAAACAACAAACTTGATGTAACCGGAATGAGTCCAACCCGTCTGACGGGAACTCTAACTGTAGATAAAGCGACTCTTCTTAAAGACGCGTTTACAGTTTCCAATATGGCAGCTTCTCATTTAACGGGACCACTCGATGTAGATAAGACATTAAATGTGGATGGTGCTACAACACTAAACAGTACACTTACTGTTACCGGTATGAATGCTACCTCGCTGAGTGGTACGTTAACGGTCGACAAGGCTACAACCCTCAACGCTGCGCTGACAGTGGAAAATATGGCATTGACTCATCTTACAGGTGATCTTGATGTGGACGGCGAATTTAGTGCGGGTGGAGATGTGAGCCTGGATGGACCCCTGACAATTTCGGGTATGAATACTTCACATTTGACAGGCACGTTGGAGGTTGATAAATTGGCAACACTATCTTCAGGATTAGTGGTCAGTGGTGATGGAACATTAGGACCTAATGGCGACCACGTTGCTTTTTTCGATAATACAGAAGGTGGAGCAAGTGATGGTGTTGCTATCCGGATTCAAAACAATTCTACAGGCGAGCAGAACAATTTTGTGACCTTTTACAAAGGTGATAATGCTGTAGCAGGAAGAATAGAAGGTTATAAAATCAGTGACATCGGCACCCCGCCTGTTCCAACAAGTGATGAAATCTGGTCTGCAGTCTGCATCATCATCGCAGATTATAATCCACTTACGATATTCTGGACTCAATTTGCAACCCAGTTTAATCTGGTGGGTACGCTTTGGAATGGAGCTACAATTCCTGCCTTTGCGATTCCTGATTTTCCAGGATTAGCACTTCCTGACTTTCCGGGATTAGGGCTTCCTGATTATCCGGGGTTAGACCTTCCTGATTTTCCAGGTCTTGTTCTTCCGGATTTCCCTGGAGTGGTGATCCCTGACATTCCATCAATCTCTATTCCGGATGTTGGTACTATTTTTCCAGGATTGGTCTTACCTGATATCCCGAGTGTAAATATTCCGGATGTTCCCGCATTTGCTATACCAAACATTCCTGCATTTGGCATTCCTGACATACCTGCATTTGCTATTCCTGACATTCCTGCATTTGCAATTCCGGATGTGCCTGAAATTGATTTTTCAGAGGAGTTTTTTGTGTGGCCTACCATTCCTACGTTTAGTGACATTTTAATTGCAGAAGGTGTTTGTCCGGACGAGGATATTTTTTCTATTCCCGATGGCTATGTTTACCGATTGGTTGAATGGGGTATAGAGAATGATATGCACAATATGATTTCATTCAACCCTATTGACTTAGCTACCAAGGTGGTTACCTGGGGTGTAACACAAGCCATTAAAAATGGGGGTGTTACCTATGGATCCAAAGGAGCCGATTATGCTGAATATTTACCAAAGCTTCACCCCACTGAATATTTTCTTGGAGGCGAAATTGTAGGTGTTCATGGTGGTCGTATAAGTAAAGTAACCAACGGTGCTGACCAGATCCTGGCGATCTCTACAAAACCTCTAGTATTGGGTAATCAACCAGATGAATCAGAGAAGGATGCGTTCGCTAAAGTTGGATTTCTTGGACAGGTTCCGGTTTTTGTACAAGGTCCGGTAGAACTAGGTGACTATATCATTCCTTCAGGTAAAAATGATGGCGTCGGAAGAGCTATAAGTTCGAAAGAATTGAATGCTCAAATCCTGCCTGAAATTTTTGGAAAAGCATGGTCTGCTTCTCCATCTGAATCAACAGTTGTCATAAATGTTTCGATTGGTTTACGACCAACTGAAATTGCGGAAGTCCTTCAGCAGCGTGAAGAAAGTTTACGCTCACTCCAGCAACAAATCGAAGAACAAACCTCCATCCATAATGCACTTAAAGAAGATGTTAATCTACTAAAAGCACATTTGAATATTGATGGTAATTCTTCGAAGGGTGGATCTAAATAAATTAGAACAGTTAAATATTAATTCGAAAACAATGAAAAATTTACTGTTTCTATTCATAGCCATTTTGCTCACTTCGGGTGGGTTGGTGGCACAATCCGTTCCTGAGGGTCTTCGATACCAGGCTATAGCGAGGGGATTAGATGGAAGTTTGCTTATTGAAAAGTCACTTCAGGTAGAGGTACAATTAATGGCTGCCGGTATCCAGGAAAAGATCTTTTATAGTGAGACTCATGAGGTTCGTTCAAACAGGATGGGCTTGCTTGATCTCATCATTGGAGAAGGAGTACCTGCGAAAGGCAAGTTTTCTGATATTCCCTGGGTAACAGAGGAAGTTTGGGTCAATGTATCTATGAAATCTCCTGGCGATGAAAAATTCCAGATTGTCAGTTCGGGTCAGCTTTACTCCGTTCCGTATGCTTTATATGCGGATTATGCAGGTGAATTAAGTGAACAACCAAATGATGGAAGCAGAGCACCAAATCCAGGATTGAATTCGATCAACTGGACGCTTCATGGGAATGTCAATGCACAGTTAAGAAATAATGGTAAGCCTGTTCTGGGTACTACAGATTTAAATGATCTGGTTTTTATTACGAATAATACTACACGACTAACTATAGATAAGAATGGGAAAGCTACTTTCAAAGTGAATGTAGAGGTTGCGGGCAAATTATGTGTAAGTGGCGCAACTACTTTGAAAGGTCCATTAACTATCGCCGGAGCAAACTCAAATACACTTCCGGGAATCCTGGATGCGGCAACGCTTTCAGGTACTCTTGTCGTGGATAAACCCACAACATTAAATGATGATCTGACCGTACAGAATATGGCACCAACTCATATGACTGGTCCCCTGGATGTTGATCAAACACTTAGAGTTGATGGATCTACCACGGTGAATAATAGTCTTACAGTCACTGGCGATAATGCTACCATCTTAGCCGGAACATTGATAGTTGACAAGCCGACTACACTTAATCATTCTCTTACCGTTGAGAATATGGCTCCTACACATTTAACGGGTTCGTTAGATGTGGATGGAACACTCAATGTTGATGGTAGTCTAAATCTCAATAGTTCCCTTGACGTTACAGGCATGAGTCCTACGAATCTATCCGGTACTTTGAGGGTTGACAAGGCGACGACACTCAACGATAAACTTACTGTCACAAATGGAGCTCCAACGCAACTTTCAGGAACACTTGATGTAGATAAAACATTAAACGTTGATCAGGCTACTACGCTAAATAATAAGCTGGACGTAACAGGCGCGCATCCTGCTTCTCTGACCGGAACATTAACAGTGGACCTTGCGACTGTTCTATATGACAATCTGAAGGTTGACAATCTCGCACCGACTCAATTGACAGGAACTTTGGATGTTGATAAGACTTTGAATGCAGATGGTCCTTTAACACTTAACAATACACTTGCCGTTACTGGCCAGAGTGCCACGATATTGACGGGGACGTTGACTGTGGAAAAATTATCCACGCTAAAAGATGCCCTAACCGTCAGCAATATGGCTCCTACACATTTAACCGGTGACCTTGATCTTGATGGAGCTTTCAGGGCAGAAGGAACAATTACGCTGGATGGTCCTTTAGAGGTTGCGGGAATGAATCCAACTCACCTTACGGGTACTTTGTTGGTTGACAAACTTGCAAAACTGGAGGCTGGAGCAGTTGTAAAAGGTGCAGGAAATGTTGGCCCGGGCGGTGATGACCTGGCTTTCTTCAACAATACAGAAGGAGGTTCCAGTGATGGTATTGCGATCCGAATTCAACACACTGAACCCGATAAGGAGAACAATTTCATGACCTTTTACCGGGGATCAGGAAATGGTGTCATTGGCAGAATAGAGTCTTATGAATTTGATGACATTGCAGATATTCCCGTTCCCACTTCGGATGAGATTTGGACAGCGGTATGTTTAGGATTAGCGGATTATAATCCAATTACAATAGCGTGGACGCATTTTGCCACCGGATTTAATCTTGTTTCTTCCGGATGGAATAATGTTACAATCCCTTCATTTGATATTCCGAATATCCCACCATTTGATATTCCCAATGTTCCTGCCTTGACGATTCCGGATGTTCCTGCTTTTGTCATTTCAGATGTGCCTGGATTTTCGATACCTGACATTCCAGGAGTTGTGATTCCTGATGTTCCATCACTTGTTGTGGGTCCTTATTTGTGTATTGATGTCACGGTGTGTGCATGTCCTTGTGATATTTTAGATCCTTTTAATTTTGACTGCTGTTGTCTTACAGTGAATGAATGTCTTATACCACAGTTTACTTTATTCCCAGGTATAACACTTCCTGACTTTCCAGGCATCGCAATTCCGGATTTTCCAGGCATCGCAATTCCGGATTTTCCAGGTATTCCGATCCCTGATTTTCCGGGCATTACGATTCCAAATTTTCCAGGTCTTGTGATTCCACCAGTACCTGAAATAAATTTGAAAAATTTATTTGGTGAAGCGCCTACCATTCCTACTTTTAGTGACATCCTGATCGAGCAGGGGGTTTGTCCTGATGAAGATATATTCAATCTTCAGACAGGATATTTTGCAAGATTAGCAGCGTGGGCTATAGAACACCGTTTGACAAGTCTGGTGTCTCTTGATCCCTTAAAATTAGCTGCGAATGTTTTAACATGGGGTATTACTACTGCAGTGCTGGACAATGGTGTTGTATACGGTTCGAAAGGAGCTGATTATGCAGAATATCTTCCGAAAGTCTATGCATCAGAAAAGTTTATGAAAGGTGATGTTATAGGTGTTTTTAATGGTAAAATTTCAAAGAATACCCGAAATGCCGATCAAATATTGGCCATTACGTCCCAGCCTCTTGTGTTAGGCAATATGCCTGACGAAGGTGAGGAGAAAGACTTCGAGCAAGTAGCATTTCTCGGACAAGTTCCGGTGTATGTGAAAGGCCCGGTTAGTCTGGGTGACTACATAGTTGCTTCAGGTAATAATGACGGAATAGCTAAAGCGGTTTCTGCCAAGATGATGACTACTGAAATGTTATCTCACGTTCTTGGTAATGCATGGTCTGCCTACGAAGGAGAGGGTGTGTCAATGATAACTACATCAATAGGTCTTCGTCCGATGGAGATCTCCATGGTACTAAAAAAGCAAGGAGAAATGGAAGAAAAGTTAGCAGAACAGATGCAGGCTCAACGCGAAGGCTCCGAAATACTTAGCACTGATATTGATCGCATGAAGCAAGCCCTTGGAATTTCTGTGATGAGCTATAATCCTTAGGCTCGCAGTCAAAATAAATTTTCTAAAGAAAGGCAGATGATTTCGAATTGTCTGCCTTTCTCTTTTGTTAGACATAAAATGAAATACAATACGATGGGATTTAAAAATGTATGGGTGACCGTTTTGTTTGCCATCCTGCTACATCCGGCATATACACAGTCCTTCGAGGGATCCATTGCGATCCATGTTGTTACCGATGAAGTAGACAACACCTCTGTTTTATCGGTTAAGGATACCAGGTCGCTCCTCAAAGTTGAAGTCGATTCTGTGGAGACTATCAAAATCTTAAAAGATTATGGAAATGGTACTACAACTGTTTTGCGTAGCAAAGGAGATTTAAAATTTGGTTTCCGCATTTATTCCATCGCTGATCCTGTGCTTGAAGAGACTGCAGGCATCAATGAAAACAGTCCTGTGGTCATAAATGAAACGAATGAAGAAGAAAGGATAGGAAATCTTCATACACACAAGATTATAGTAACGAGCAAGGATGGAGAAGCCGAAGCATGGGTATCAACTGAACCCGGATTTTCTGTTAGTAAATATTTTCCCTATTTCCTGGGAAGTGATATAAAACCTGCGTTATATGAACTCCGGAAAGCTGCAGATCAAAGAGGATTTATAACCCGATACACTGAAAAACTTTTTGATTCCAATAAAAAAAGTTTCATAGACATACGGTTGCAACCTGAAGAAATACCCAATGAAATTTTTAATGTTGCGGATTATATCATCCTCGATGAAGCGGGCATGAAACAATTATTTCGTGATTCCCGAAAAGATGAGGATAAGAAAAATATGTGGGAAGATTATCGATCTCTCTTTGGGAAAAAATAATCGGTTAAGAAATCCGCTACGATAAGTTTTTACTGAGTAGCTATCCTTCGCTTAATCTGACGATTCAGCCTATTGACAGTCCGTAAACATTTACTTCAGATCAATCTACCTAATTTGTGCCCCCAACGCCAACCCGGCACTGAAAACTAAACAAAGGATGAATAATACGGCCTTCAGTAATTCTTTCTGTCTGAGTCTTAAGCGGTTCTGCATCGCAGGTTGTTTCTCGCTATTCTTTTTACTGCAGCATTCTTTCGCAGGGCATAAGATTACGGGATCAGTATCACATTTCGAAGGACAGACGGTTTATCTCAGCATGTTGTATGGTGGTAACCAGTATTTAGTGGATACCGCGACTGCAGTGAAAGGCACGTTCGTCTTTGAAAGTTTTTACAATCTTCAATCAGGTGTTTATCTCGTCGTGTTGCCTCCGTCGAAAAGTTTTTTAGTATTAGTTGATCAAAAGATAACTGACTTCAGCTTTAAAGCTGATATGAGCGATATTGATGCAACTATTCAGTTTGACAGATCGCCTGATAATACAGCTTATTACGATTACATTAAATTCTTTCTGGTAAAACGAAAATATCTTGATGAGGTCAAGACAGCTTATGATACACAAGTAAGCGAACCGGATAAGGTGGC
>JAYUXX010000136.1:0-4996 GCA_043752765.1 Saprospiraceae bacterium
ATAACGGGAGAATTAGTATTTGAAGATGTCAGAGTTCCAAAAACTCATGTTTTTCAGGATGTGAAAGGACTTAAGGGACCTCTTGCCTGTCTTTCAAAAGCACGTTACGGTATTGCCTGGGGTGCAATTGGTGCCGCATTAGATTGTTATGATAGTGCCCTCAGATATTCATTGGAGCGCGAGCAATTTGGAAGGCCTATAGGGGGATTCCAATTGACGCAAAAGAAATTAGCGGAAATGATAACGGAGATCACCAAAGCACAACTTCTGGCCTGGAGACTTGGCACCCTGGCGAATGCGGGTAAAGCAACCCCAGCGCAAATTTCGATGGCCAAGCGAAACAATGTCCTTATGGCTCTAGAAGTTGCCCGTGAAGCCCGCCAAATCCATGGTGGTATGGGCATCACCAACGAATATCCCATCATGCGGCATATGATGAACCTCGAGACCGTTATTACCTACGAAGGAACACATGATATTCACCTATTGATTACAGGTATGGATGTGACAGGTTTAAATGCCTTTTCACAATGAAAACTTAAGGGGTAAAAGAATTATGTAGACAATTACACCACTTGGGTCTAATAATACGTTCAAACCGTTGCCGGAAAGAAACAATTGAATTATTTTTTCATTATTGTTGATATAAACACCGGTAAAGAAGCGAAATAATGTCTCTACAAATCTCAATTATTTCATCATTTCTTTTTTCTTTTTTCTCGTTGTGCATCTATGCGCAGGAAACGATTTCGTTGCAGAATGCCTCTTTTGAGGATATACCCAGAAAAGGAGGCACATTCTCATCACCTATTAAGGGGTGGCACGACTGTGCACAAGCAAGATTTCCAGGAGAAACGCCGCCTGATATTCACCCCGTGCCTGGTACAGCCTGGGCGGTCTCTAAAACCCCTTACGATGGCTTAACTTTTCTGGGCATGGTGACCCGTCAAAACGATTCTTACGAGTCGTTATCCCAAGCATTAACATCTCCTATTAAGGGAGGGGTTTGTTATAGTTTTGAAGCTTTTATTTCCAGATCGGAACTTTATAAAAGCGCTACCAGTCGAACCCAACAACTCGGGACACAAGAACTCGAAAATTTTGTTCGCCCTGCCGTCTTGCAAATTTGGGGTGGTAATTCTTTTTGCGATAAAGCAGAACTCTTAGGGGAATCACCTGCAGTATCGAATACGGAATGGAAACAATACAAATTTTTATTTCAACCACAACGGACTTACAAATACATCACACTGGAAGCTTTTTATAAAACGCCAATTCTTGAAGCCTATAATGGTCATGTATTAGTAGATGGATTATCCGAAATCAAACCGGTGGATTGCCCTCTGATTCCTCAGGATTTGGTAGCTGAAGTTTCTGAGCCGCCATCTAAAATTTCTCAGGGACCCTTGTCAAACATACCTTTTCAAGGTTCTGCGGGAAAGCCAAAACCAGGGCCGTCGGCCAAACCAGCAGACCCTGTAAGTGTGCCTACGACACCTGCCCCCTTCAAGTCTGTCTTATTACCTGAATTAAACGGGCAGAAGATATTTGTAGGTCAAAAGATCAGGCTTAATCATCTTTATTTTAAAGCGGACTCAGTTAATTTGCTTCCGGATTCATACAAGGTTCTAAAAGAATTGGCTGCATTCCTTAAAGCGTATCCAAGGACTGTCATTGAAATCGGCGGTCACACTAATACAATACCACCTGATGATTATTGTAACAGACTTTCTGCTCTGAGAGCAAAGTCCGTGCAGGACTATCTGATCACACAGGGAGTACCCGATACCAGGCTCGAATATAAAGGTTACGGTAAGCAGATACCACTCATTCCTTATGACAAGTATAATAAGGATGCCCGCTTTAAAAATCAGCGTGTGGAGATTAAGATTCTCTCGATTACAGGTAATGGTTAAGAATACCTGGTTTCCATCTTTCGCTTAGCATTCCTTCCTTACTACATATAATTATCTGCTGAAGAGTTTAATCTTTTCAGACGAAACCATTATTCTTATTTTGGGCTGATTAAGCGATTCTTTAGTTTGAAAATTTGAAAACTTATTTAGTGCAAAAACAAATTAGCAATTTATTTTATCTGGTTTGTGTGATGTGGTGCTGTATACCATCCCTGCATAGTCAGGACACGATTAATTCTATGGAATCCATCATTTGAAGGTTTTCCTCGGAAAGGAAGTGAATTTTCTAACCCAATTAAGTACTGGCAGGATTGTGGTTTGCAATCTTTTCCAGGTGAAAGTCCTCCAGATATTCATCCCGTCGACAAAATGGCATGGGGTGTTTCCATGGAGCCTTTCGAGGGATATTCATACCTGGGCCTGGTCGTTCGCTATTCTAAATCATATGAGTCTTTATCTCAGAGACTAGAAACTCCTCTCAGCCCGGATAAATGTTATTCATTCTCGGCTTATCTGGCCAGATCAGAAAAATATTCAAGCTCTACCCCAAGGTCAATGCCAAACAGGCCTGAAAATTTTACTCAGCCGGCTTTAATCCGAATTTGGGGAGGTGATGAATATTGTTGGCAAGGAGAATTATTAGCGCAATCACAACCTGTAGAAAATGTCGATTGGAAATCGTTTGAATTTATTTTCAAGCCGTTAAAACCGGTTAAGTATATTACGATTGAAGCTTACTTTACAAGCGATATAAGTGGGTATTACAACGGTCATGTGATGGTCGATGCATTATCTCAGATTATCGAAATGGATTGCAAATAAAAAGTCGGAATAAATACTCAATAATTCTAATTCTGGATTTGCGAAGTATTTAACCGTAAATGACGCTAATATGATTTCGCATAAAATGATCTGCGGGAAGTTTATGACATTTTCTATTAGCTGATCCAACGATGTCTATTGACGCAGAAAAAATAAATTAGCGGTCATCTAATTTAAGAAGAAGTTTTTCTACTAATGAGTAAGATTTGTATCAAATAGTATTTGGAAATGACTTTGCGTAATTAGCGGTGAAGTAAGGCTTGGAGCATCGCACGAAGGTATTGCGTTGGCTGTTGGAGCAAACTCCAAACAACGGCAATCCAAAATATTTAAACATTGATTCGGCCTTTTCTGCCTTTTCTCTTTTCTGCCTTTTGTTCTTACATGGTTGTTGGAGCAAACTCCAAACAACGGCAATCTTTTATGATCTAAAAATCTAAAATTTAAATTCCAAAATCCAAAATTGGATTTACTTGGTTTTTACTTCCTCATAAAGCAACCCAACAGTCGAAATATCTTTCCAGAATCCCGGATAGGATTTACTCACTACTTCAGGATTACGAATGAGAATTGGATTCAGGGAAGCCAGCGTAGACAGCGCCATAGCCATCCGGTGGTCTTCATAAGTATTAAATTTGGCCTTGTCTTTCCACTTTGCTTTTCCTGAAAGGATTCCCACGATATCCCCTTTTTCTTCTTTAATATCTAATTTGGTTTTCACTTTCGCTAACTCAGTTTGCATTGCTAAGGTCCTGTCTGACTCTTTTATCCGCAAGGTTTTCAAGCCCAGTAATATTCCCTTTATTCCCAACCCGGCAAGTGTAACCATAACTGTTTGTGCAAGGTCAGGACAATTGGAAAAGTCAAATTTTAATTCCTTCGGTTTAACCGAGGTCGTTTCTTTTTTAATGTGAATTCCATTCTCCGTAAAGGTTGTCTCCACGCCCAATTGAGTGTATAATTCACTTACAATTGAATCACCTTGCAGACTATGTTGAGACACACCTTCGATTTCAATTTCTGCTTGCGGAGACATTGCAACCATCGCATAATAGTATGATGCTGCCGACCAATCTCCTTCAACACTAAAGTCTTTTCCGATATATTTTCCAGGAGCAATTGTAATTGTATTTCCTTCCCATGTATGATTAATACCGAACCATCGCATTACCTCAAGTGTCATTCGGATATATGGAACAGATACCGGATCGTCAATCAGATGAAGGATAAGACCTTTTGGAAGATTCGGTGCTATTAATAATAAAGCTGTTATGTATTGACTACTTATGCCTGCTTGTAAGCTGACCTCATTGATTTTCTCTCCAAGGTCTGAAACCGGTTTAATTCGTAGCGGAGGAAAACCTTCTTTATTGAGATAGGTAATATCGGCTCCCAATGCCTGCAATGCTTTTACAAGAGGACCAATTGGACGACGACGCAATTGATCAGAGGCATCGAGTGTAATTTCTTTTTGTCCCAGGCAAGCTCGTGCCACCATAAATCTGTAACTACTCCCTGCATGACCACTATAAAGAACATCATTGTCCGAGGCAAGCATCCGTACAAGGACGTTCGTATCATCACTTTTACTAAGTCGGTGAATCTGAAAATCATCCTTACATAATGAACGAATAATAAGTACTCTGTTTGAAATACTTTTTGAAGGTTCAAGTATGATGCTGCCACTCAGTTTCTCCTGAGGGCATGAAACACGATATGCATTTGACATGATTAATTATTCTCGTCCTTCTGGTCTTCTAATGCCCTACGTTTCTCTGCATCTTTTTCAAAGGCTATGATGATATCTTTCACGAGTCTGTGTCGTACCACATCATCCGGAGTAAGTCTCACAGTGGCTATACCTTCCAGATCACCTAACAGATCAATTGCTTTTCGTAGACCTGAATGAACACTTCTGGGCAAGTCGATCTGCGATAGATCTCCGGTGATCATACATTTTGCTGAAGGTCCCAGACGGGTCAGAAACATTTTAATCTGAGGGACAGTGGCATTCTGGGCTTCGTCAAGAATTATGAAAGCATTGTCAAGAGTTCTCCCACGCATATAGGCGAGCGGCGCCACCTCTATGATCCTGTTCTGCATAAAATAATTCAGTTTATCAACCTGAATCATGTCATCCAGTGCATCGTAGAGGGGTCTGAGATACGGATCAATTTTTTCTTTAAGATCTCCGGGTAGAAATCCAAGACTTTCACCCGCTTCCACAGCAGGACGAGTGAGAATTATTTTTTTGACGA
>JAYUXX010000137.1:0-4987 GCA_043752765.1 Saprospiraceae bacterium
CCACAGTATCACTCACGCAGGTAAAAGTTGCACCATTTCAACATTTTATAGATCTCCAGGGTCGAGTTGATGCTGATGAAAGTGTTGCAGTAACTTCAAAAATGCCCGGAGCGTTAACGAGGGTTTATATAAAAAACGGTGATGTTGTAAAACGTGGGCAATTAGTGGCAGAATTAGACGGAGGCATCATGCTGAAAAGTCTCGAAGAATTAAAAGGCCAATTGAGAGTAGCTGAAGATCTATACAATCGTCAGAAAGCACTGTGGGACCAAAACATAGGATCAGAAGTTCAATACATTCAGGCAAAGAATAACAAAGAGTCACTGGAACGATCCATTTCGACTATGAATGCCAGCTATGGGCAAACCCGCATATATGCTCCCAACTCAGGAACAGTAGATCAGGTTATGTTAAAGCAAGGCCAGGCAATCGCTCCAGGTGTTCCGTTGGCAAACATCATCAATCTTAGCAAATTAAAAATCAAAGGAGAGGTGACTGAAGCCTATGCATCTAAAGTGCAAAAGGGTGATGATGTCATCGTTCATTTTCCGGATCTGGATAAAGACTTTAATACTAAGGTTACTTATGTGAGTCAAAGTATCAATCCTGTCAACAGAACTTTTACAGTCGAGGCTGCTCTAGGAAAAGGAGATTTCACAGCAAATCAAATTGCAGTGATGAAAATAGTTGACTACAATAATCCAAAAGCAATTACGATACCCGTCAATTGGATACAGACTGCTGAAGATGGTGATTATGTGATGGTGGGAGAGAAAACAGGAGCGGGTAATGAAGCTCTGGTCAAAAAAGTTAAAATTAAACAAGGCCAAAACTACAATGGCTACGTAGAAATTCTTGAAGGCCTGAAAGAAGGCGATATGATTATATCCACCGGCTTCCAGGATATCAATGAAGGAGAGACTGTGTTATTCTCAATTTAACATTGATATCATACAAACAGCGGAAAACAATTTATCAACCATGCTTTTTCGAAAGCCTTTGCCCATCCTATGAAAGAGTTTAAACTAACCTCGTGGTCAATCGACAATCGTTCGACCATTCTTATCATCACCATCCTGATCACCCTTGCAGGGATACTTTCTTACATCGCTATTCCGAAAGAACAATTCCCGGATGTCACTGTACCGCAAATTTTTGTAACCACCATTTATCCCGGTGCATCACCCTCAGACATGGAACAATTGGTAACTAAGCCAATTGAAAAGCAAGTCAAAGGCTTAAGCGGTGTAAAAAAGATCACATCATCTTCCGTACAAGATTTTTCGAGCATCATAGTAGAATTCAATACGGATTTGGATGTAGCGCAATGCAAGCAAAAAGTGAAGGATGGTGTAGATAAAGCAAAGCGGGATCTGCCGAATGACCTTCTTGAAGATCCTACCATCACAGAGTTTGACATCTCGGAGATTCCGATTATGAATGTGAATATCGCCGGAGATTATAGCCTGGATCGCTTAAAGGAATTTGCGGATGAAGTTCAGGATAAGATTGAAGAGATGAGAGAGATCACCCGCGTGGACATGATCGGGGCACTGGATAAAGAAGTCCAGGTCAATGTAGACAAGTACCAACTTGCTGCAGCAAATCTTACATTTCGTGATATTGAAAATGCGCTTGCTTTTGAAAATGCAACCATCTCAGCGGGTAACGTGGATATAGGTGGCATGACCAGATCGGTCTCTATCCGTGGAGATTTTAAAGATGTTGAAGAAATAAAAAACATCATTATCACTTCACAAAGTGGTGCCAGCTTATATCTCAAAGATATAGCTGAAGTAAAAATGGGCCATGAAGAACAAGAAAGTTTCAGCCGGCTCAATACCCGGAATGTAATTTCCCTGAACGTAATAAAGCGCACGGGTGAAAATCTGATCGAAGCCTCAGATAAAATTAAAGCTATCGTTGCCGATATGAAGGCCAATGATTTTCCTGCTAATCTTGAAGTAACTATTACAGGAGATCAAAGTCGTGCAACACGTGTAACGCTTCATGATCTGATCAATACGATTATAATCGGATTTATTCTTGTGACGCTCATTCTTATGTTCTTCATGGGATTGACAGATGCATTATTCGTAGCACTATCGGTTCCTCTTTCCATGTGCATTGCATTTATGATTTTACCTGGGCTTGGCTTTACACTCAATTTTATAGTGTTATTTGCTTTTCTGCTAGCCTTGGGTATTGTAGTAGATGATGCGATTGTGGTCATGGAAAATACGCATCGGATTTATCATGCGGAACAGCATCTCACAATTGCGCAGGCGGCTAAGAAAGCAGCTGGAGAAGTTTTTCTCCCTGTTCTGTCTGGAACAGCCACGACTTTGGCACCTTTTATTCCATTGGTTTTCTGGGGCGGGATTTTTGGAAAATTTATGCACTACCTGCCGGTAACAGTAATCATAACATTGACAGCTTCACTTGTAGTAGCATATGTGATCAATCCTGTTTTTGCGGTCTGGTTTATGGGCGATCCAAAACGAGAGGGTAAGGTAATTGATCCCAAAAAACAAAAGAGGCGCAGAATCTTTGGATATTCTTTATTGGCCTTAGTTACGGTGTCATTCTACATGACAGGAAGTATTGGTATGGGCAATTTTGTATTGGCTTGTTTTTTATTTGCAGTGCTTTACAAATATGTGCTTTCTAAAGGGGTCAGATGGTTTCAAAAAAATGGCTGGCCAGGCATTCAAAATCGATATGCAGGATTTCTAACGTGGGCTTTGCGTCATCCCTGGTCAATGATTACAGCAATTGTAGTTTTATTATTCACTTCATGCGGCATCACGCTTACTCGCCAATCGAATATCGTGTTGTTTCCAAAAGCGGATCCAAACTTCATCTTTGTCTATATAACTTTACCTGTTGGGACAGACGTAAATGTCACAGATTCGCTGACACGTATCATGGAGGCAAAAATTATTGAAACCATAGGAAAAGACAATCCAATAGTCGAATCTGTTATTTCAAATGTAGCTCTTGGAGCATCTGAAGATCAGTTCGACAGATCTGCAACATCTAATAAAGGAAAAGTAGGAATTGCATTTGTTGAATATAGTAAGCGTGGAGGAATTCGTACAGTCGACTACCTTGACGATATACGGAATGCAACGAAGGGGCTTATTGCAGGCGCAGAAATCGTTGTAGACCAGGAACAAGGAGGACCACCTACACCAAAACCTGTTTCTGTTGAAATAATAAGTGATGATTTCAATCAATTATTTGCTACTTCCCGACTCGTAAAACGATATCTCGATTCGCTTGCTATTCCAGGAGTCGAGGAATTGAGAAGTGATCTAATTGTGAGCAAACCAGAAATCAATATTCAGATTGATCGTGAACGCGCCAACAGGGAAGGAATCAGCACAATGCAGATTGGGTCTGAATTCCGAACCGCAATTTTGGGAAGAGAAGCCACGAAGTTCAGAGATGGTGAAGATGAGATCCCTGTCAATATTCGGTTACAAGAAGATCAACGCAAAAATATAAATGCGGTTGAAAATCTGAATATTACTTTCCGAGATATGAATTCCGGACTACTACGCTCTGTTCCGATGGCCTCACTCGCAGATGTGAAGTATACGAACACGCTTGGTGGAATCCGAAGAAAGAATCTTGAACGAATGGTAACCATATCGTCCAACATCACGGCTGAATATCAACCCAAACAAACAGAAGTCATCAATGCTGTGAAGGCAGCTGTTGCACAACTACCAAAAAGTGAAGGTGTCACAGTGGGTTTTGCCGGAGAAGATGCTGAATTTTTAGATGCGGTGAGTTTTCTAGGTAGATCATTGGTGATTTCCATTTTCTTGATTTTGTTGATTCTAATTACTCAATTTAATTCTTTAGGTAAGACTTTAATTATCATGTCAGAAGTTGTCTTCGCGATTATTGGTGTTTTATTGGGAATGGCAATTTTTAAAATGGACTTTTCTGTTATTATGATGGGTGTTGGAATCGTGGCGCTTGCAGGAATTGTAGTTCGGAATGGGATTTTACTTGTGGAATTCACCGATAAACTGCGTGCAGAAGGAGCAGATGTAACGAATGCAATTATTGAAGCTGGACGAATTAGAATGACTCCTGTATTATTAACAGCTACTGCGGCGATGCTTGGATTACTGCCACTTGCGATAGGGTTCAATATTGACTTTGCAAGTTTATTAAGTACCGGCAATCCTAAGATTTATTTAGGAGGAGACTCTGTTGCTTTCTGGGGACCCTTATCATGGACGATTATTTTTGGCTTAGGCTTTGCAACTTTTATTACACTGATTATTCTGCCGGTCATGTATTTGGCGGGTTGGAGAACAAAAAGATGGTGGGCTGAAAAAATGTAAGTTTCAAAGCATATACTATAACATTTAAAACTTTCTTCAGTACGCAAAATTTAAACAGGTTGGATTTCTAAAACCATGACTGTTAAATCATGTTTCTAAAGCATAACTAAATCTAAATAGTCATGCAATCAATAATCTTTGCTTTACTTCTCGCTACCGGTTTTGGTACGAATGTATTCAAACAGGAATCAAAATGTGTAGAAAATATTAATCCTGATTGTTTTTGTATACTGATATTCGATCCAGTGTGTGGTTGTAACAACCAAACCTATGGTAATGCATGTCAGGCAGCTTGTGCAGGTATTCCCAAAGTTAAAAAAGGGGAATGCAAAAAATAAACTATAGGGAGAAGTATCAGGAGTAAAATCCTCATACTTCTCCCTATGCATTTTCAAGCTCAGAGAATAACCCTGGTATTGTGATATCTAACTTTAATACCTTTTTTCTTAGTTTAGTGCAATCATGAAAAAACCTATCTATTTATTGCTGGCATTTTTATCCATAATGTTCATCGCATGTGACGACAGCAAACTTTGCGTTGAGCGAATAAAAGAAGATTGTGTCTGCATCCAGATATATGATCCTGTTTGTGGCTGCAACAATAAAACTTATGGAAATGCTTG
>JAYUXX010000138.1:0-1960 GCA_043752765.1 Saprospiraceae bacterium
GCTAACAGGAACATATATCCCTGCTGATCTTACCGGAACGGCTTCACTAGTGAAGGGTGCTGTTTATGATGGAGTGGAATGGTCTTATGCAGCTGCAGCAGCGGGTACGAATACAGTTATCGGATCTACGAATGATGCAACAGCTGATTTCACAGGTACAAACTTCTTTGGTAAAGCAAGCATTAAGACTTTCCTTCAGGGTCCATACCAGACCGGCCCTATGACGATGACATTGTTACTTAACTCAGGCGGCTTTATTCCTGTAATGAGTCCATACGATGCTTCAGTTATTGCAACATCTATACCTGCCAATGTTACCGATTGGGTGAAAATTGAACTTCGCGATGCCAGCAATCCAGCTATCGTTCTTGGTTCTGGAAGTGCGTTTATTAAAAATGACGGTTTCATAGTTGGGCTAGATGGTACTTCATTACCAGTTGTAAAAAATGGTAATGCAAGTTCGATTGTTGCGATCCTGCATAGAAATCACCTGCCCTTCAGAACAAACGTTGGGCTGGATGTAGTTAATCCAACGATTGAAGACTTCTCGGTTACAAATCCGAAATTGTATGATAACGGCTTGGATAATGCTCCTCTAAATACAGTAGGTGGTAAGTTAGTGATGTGGCCATGTGATGCTTCCGGAACTACCTTCATTGTCAATAGTACAGACTTAAACTTTGTGAAAGCGCAATCTGCAACAACTCCATCAGGATACCTGAGAGCAGATGTCAACCTGAGTGGCGCAGCGAATAGTACAGATCTTAATTTAACTAAATCTATATCTGCCGTTCCTAAAACTGCTGATAATTAAACGTAATAATGATGAAGAATTTTACAATACTGACTGTTCTCCTCTTTTCTGTGTGTAATGTTTTTGCACAGAACATTAGATTTTCTTATCAAGTTGTTAGGCCGTATCAGGGCGATATGACTAAATCAGGATTAGTAGTCTATGCTCATAAGATTAATGGCGGCACAGAAAATGTTTCCGGCTTTAATTATGGCTTTTATTATAAATCATCTGAAGCCACAATAGAAGGATTTGCTGCGGGCGCGGGCGCGGTAAATACTACACTGAATGCTTCTCAGCTCAACGTTGCTGTCGATCAAAGCATTTCGACTGGTTTAGGCTGGTCTTTCGATGGTACTGGTGCTATTGTGCCGATTACAACTCCTCCGGCAGGGGTTCCGTCTGGATATGACAGATTATTCATTGGTTCTATTGTGGATGGTAACTTTGCTGGTGAAGATTTAGGTTCAACACCTGTAGCAATCGTTGCTCTTATATTAGATAATGCAGTTGGTGGTGCCCCTGTTCCAACAGACTCCGCTTATATGGGTGCTAGTGACACCAATGTCCCCTGGGAATATTCAAATATCAATTTTGAAGGTTTTCCTGTCATTGCAACAGGCACACGTTTGCTTTCATTACCAATTGAACTTATAAGCTTCAAAGCTGAAAAATATAATAGTCGCAACTCTTTATTGAGGTGGTCTACTTCTTCAGAAATCAATGGTAGCCATTTTAATGTTCAGCGTTCTTTGGATAAAAAAGTATGGACTAACGTTGGAAAAGTAAATGCTCATGTAAATAGCCAGATCATTCAAAATTATGAATTCGTTGATCAAAACGTTTATAATGGAACAGACGCAAGACTGACGGTTTACTATCGCTTGCAGGCAGTAGATCTTGACAACCAAAGTAAAATTTCTCCAATCGAATCTGTAGTGTTCTTGGGCATTGGAGCATCTATAGGACGCGAAATTGTTGTTTATCCAAACCCCTCATCTGATGGACTACAGGTTGAATGGGATGCAAGCAGAATCGATCAACCTACCAGACTTGAATTTTTTGACACAGAAGGTAAGTTGGTTTATACCCGTGAAATTTCAGATAACACAAACCAGGACTATATTGATTTCGGTCAAACCACGATTCAACCAGGACTTTACTTAT
>JAYUXX010000139.1:0-1960 GCA_043752765.1 Saprospiraceae bacterium
TCAACCGTAACTACGGTATCATCAAAACATCCGCTCAATGTATCTTTTACAATAAACATATAGTTTCCACCTGTCTGAACTTCGATCAACGGCGAATCGCTGATGAAATTTCCATTCTCATCCATCCAGATGTATACAATATTAGCTCCGGCAGATGATCCTGTAGTGGTGAGATCTACCGATGTAGTGAAGCAAGTAAGACTGTTTGGGTCTTGAATGATTGCTATAATATTTGCTGTGATATCTGAAATGGTAACTGCGTCAGGTGCAGAAACACAATTGGTAATAATATTCGTAACAACAAGTGTGTATGTACCAGCTACAGTTATAACTAGATTAGGTACATTTTCATTCGTTGCATTTATCCCGGGACCTGTCCATTGATACATAAAATCAGGACCTGTTGGACTCGCCTGCAAAGTGATGGATACGACATCGCAACTTAACGAATCATCCACACCTGCATTGGCAATGACGGTACCCGGATCTGATGCTACATTTACTATATCTGTAGCCACACAACCTGTAGTCGAAGTAACGGTAAGTGTATATGCTCCCGGAAGACTAACGGTTGGAGTTAATTGATTTTGATTACCTGCATTGATATCAGGTCCTGTCCAGAATGGAGTTCCACCGGCTGCAGAACCATTCAGAACAACCGTTAAGGCATCACAATCCAACAACTGATCTGCACCTGCATTTGCCACCGGTACAGGATTCGTAGAAAGGTTCAGCCACTGAATTGTATCACATCCTCCAGGACCAGCTAAAGTATCAATGAGATACGTGCCCTCTATTGTATAATCAATACCATTAAGCGTAAATATTTCACCTTCACAAATTTCTTCAAAGAGAGTGTCCAGATTGTAATCATTTACCATGAGTCTTAGAATGCGAACTGAATCACAACCCGCTACTGCAGGAATGGTGTCAATTAAATATTCGCCCGCTACTGTGTAATCGATACCGTTAATAGTAAATACACCCGCAGTACAAATCATCTCATCGAGGTAAGTCGTGTCAAGTTGATTTACAGAAAGATTTAATGTGCGGATCGTGTCACAACCTGTAGCAGCAGGAATTGTATCAATCAGATATTCACCTGTCACAGAATAATCGACCCCATTGATTATATATATTTCACCCGCGCAAATTGTTTCCTGAAGTTCCTGTTCAATATATGGAAGACCAGAAAGTGTCAGATCAATTACGCTATCACATCCATTGGACGCACCGTTAGGAAGTACTATAACATAATTACCTGGCATGGTAAAAGTATCCCCTTCTATAATATATTCATCGTTATCACAGATAGCTGCAGAGACAGCGGAGGTTTGTTGACCTATAGAAATAATAACCACATCCATTGTATCACGGCAACCGTTTGCACCCTGAACTATGATCTCATAACTACCACTTGCCAATCCCGTAAATACATTTCCAGGGACAAATGGTGCGCCATCAAGTGAATACGTGTATGGCAATACCCCAAGAGTGGCTAGCACAGTAATACTTCCAGTGCTTTGACCACATATTGAAGGAGTAACATTCGCATTGATAATTGGTGCAGTTTTCGGTGAAATAACCACAGTAGCAGCTGTAGCTGTACAACCAAACGCGTCAGTTACAGTGATTGGATATGTACCGGTAGCTACCGGAGAAAATAATGGTGTTGTTTGCGTTGGGTAAGCAGGTCCTATTGAATAAGTAAGTCCAAGTAATGGACTTGCAGTAATGAGGATGGAGCCATTTGCCTGACCACAATCAGGTTGTGTAACAATCACATTAGTAATCGCTGGCCCGTTAATTTCAAAAACATTCACATCTTCTTCATAAATACATCCCTGTGCATCTTTCACAGCCATTGTATATATATCCGCTATTAGATTTGTATAAACCATGATAGATGTAAACGGACCTCCATTAATTGAAGACATATACGGAGGAATTCCCCCAAACC
>JAYUXX010000140.1:0-1959 GCA_043752765.1 Saprospiraceae bacterium
AAAGGTTTCAACGTATACTAATTTGAAGGGTAAGTTTTTTCTAGTGAAGTTTGCCCCAAGCCCAGCCTGATGTTGATATAGCCTTTGATCAAGATCCACAGTGCTTCCGGTATAATATTTTCTGTTCGAACATTCGAGAATATATACATAGTCAATATTTACCTTATGTATTGATTTTTATTGATAAACTAAATTAGGTACGGGGTATATATTAATCAAGTATGGTTAACTATATTCAGCCTCCACGTTAGTCGAAGCGAACTTCATGCGTAAAAATCCGCGGGTCGTTGAGCCTACACCCCACGGTCGTTTCGACTGACGCTCAACGACCAACAGTTTTCTGTATTGACAACAATATTTTTTTAAAGGGCGTTTTAGTATTTTATTTTTCTGTCAACAGAATTTTTTTAAAACGTGTTTTAGTATTTTTATTTTTCTGTATCCAAGTATAAATCCGCGGGTCGCAGAGCGTTAGTCGAAACGACCTGTTTATGTAAAAATCCGCGGGTCGCAGAGCGTTAGTCGAAGCGACCTTCACGTGTAAAAATCCGCATGTCGTTGAGTGGTAAACGAAGCGACCACAAAGACAATACTTTTAAATTCTCTCTAAAATTTCTTTTGTCAACTCCCCTCTCGCATCACCCGTATTCAAGGTCGATGCCGGTTCAAATAACATCACGGATACTTCATTTGGAGCAACTGGCCGGTGCTCAACACCACGCGGAATAATAATAAATTCATTGGCCTTCAGAACAATTGTTCTGTCTCTCAACTCCATAATGAATTCACCATCAATGACCAGGAACATTTCATCCTCATCATCATGTTTGTGCCACACAAATTCACCTTTGAATTTAACAAGCTTTACCATCTGTCCATTTAATTCGCCTGCAATGCGAGGATTCCAGTAATCGTGGATTTTGGAAAATTTTTCGGACAGATTAATTTTTTCCATGGTGGTTTATTTATATTGAAGATACAGTCTGACTGAAAATTGAGATGGTCTATTTTAGAAGGCAGCACTGCGACATTAAGCCCCCGGTCAAGTCCCATTTGTCAGGATTTACACAGATGTTGACCAAAGGAAAATTCTCTACATTTGTCGACATCTTAAAAAAAGTCAAATCCAGCCACTATTTATGGTTCTTTTAGCTGAAGTTCAAGGTTTTCTGACCTCCCTCGATATTTGGGATATCTGTTTTATACTCATCCTGGCCATCTTCCTGGGAATCGAGGTGATTAGCAATGTTCCCGCCATTTTGCACACACCATTGATGAGTGGTGCAAATGCTATTCACGGAGTGGTGATCATCGGCAGCATAATAGTGATGGGCCATACTGATCCTGACAACTACTTTGCGCTGGTACTCGGATTTCTTGCTGTTATCTTAGGGACGTTGAACGTGGTTGGAGGTTTTGTCGTCACGAACCGGATGCTACAGATGTTTAGAAAGAAAAAATAAGCGGGCAAGCCTGATTACCATCACCTTTTCGATAAAATCCATTGCCTTTCCAAAAATCCATTTATGTCAAATAGTGATCTCCTGAAAATCTGTTATCTGCTCGGTAGCATTTCATTTATTGTGGGGCTGAAGATGTTATCCAAACCAGACAGCGCTAAAAAAGGAAACCTTTTTGCGGCTTTCGGTATGATCGTGGCCATTGCAGGCACCATTTTACTACACGAGAATGTGGATGCGATTACCGGAGAGATTCATCGGATTGGGAATCTGACTTACATATTTGGTGCAATTATTATCGGGACAGTGATTGGATACATTGCCGCGATGAAAGTGAAGATGACATCCATGCCACAAATGGTTTCGTTGTTCAATGGCATGGGAGGTGCTTGTGCAGCGTTGATTGGAATTGTGGAGATGAATACACATCATCCTCAGGAAGCAGGTGAGCGATTTATTATTTTTCTAAGCCTTATGATCGGTACTGTTTCTTTTGCAG
>JAYUXX010000141.1:0-1951 GCA_043752765.1 Saprospiraceae bacterium
CCGTACTATATCCGCGTGAAGCTGCATCGACTGCTATACCAAGACCTGTAGCTCCCCCTCCAATTATGCATATGTCCCATTCCATTTCAGACTGGAGCATGTCGATCATCGGTAGCCTGTTCATCTTATCAAGCAGTCTTGTTTAATGTCAGTTCATTTATCTAATGCCCAGGCTAAGGTTGCCTTGACAGCGCGGTCCCAACCTTTAATCAATTTATTACGAGTATCCATATCCATCGACGGGCTATATCGTTGATCTATCTTCCATTGTTGCTCTATTTGTTCAGGACTTTCCCAGAAACCAACTGCAAGTCCCGCTAAATACGCTGCTCCTAATGCCGTGATCTCCGTAGACTTCGGACTGACCACTTCCGTGTTGAGTATATCAGACTGAAACTGCATCATTCGCTCATTGACTGTAACACCTCCATCTATTCTAAGCTCGATAATATCAAGTCCAGCATCTGCTTGCATTGCTTTTAAAACATCGTAGGATTGATATGCAATACTATCGAGAACAGCCTTCGCCAGATGCGCGCCAGTACTCCTTCTCGTCAGGCCAAATACACTTCCTCTGGCATCCTGATTCCAATGCGGGGCACCAAGGCCCGCGAATGCTGGTACAATATATACGCCATCACTATCGGTGACATCCGCTGTAATAATTTCTATCTCGTCCGAGGTATTAATTATTTTCATTCCATCCCTTAACCATTGAACTGCAGCACCACCGATAAAAACACTTCCTTCCAGGGCATATTCAGTTTTATTTCCAATACGCCATGCTATCGTGGTCAGTAAATTATTTTTGGACCGCACAACTGAAGTTCCGGTATTCATTAACATGAAACATCCCGTTCCGTACGTGTTTTTCACCATCCCCGGACGAATACACATTTGTCCAAATAGGGCTGCTTGTTGATCCCCAGCCATTCCGGCAATTGGAATATTATATCCCTGCATTAGTTTGCCCGCTAAACCATAGATTTCGCTACTGGATCTAACCTCGGGCAACATGCTGGAAGGAATATTAAAAAGTTCTAACAACTCCGTATTCCATTGACAGGTATGAATGTCAAAAAGCATCGTACGTGAAGCATTCGATACGTCTGTAATATGCAAGGCCCCATCTGTCAGATTCCATACTAACCATGAATCAATCGTTCCAAATGCTAATTCACCTTTCTTCGCCTTATCTCGTGCACCTAATACATTATCCAGGATCCATTGCACTTTAGTCGCCGAGAAATAAGCATCAATGACAAGTCCTGTGGAGTTCTTAATACCTGAAGCATAAACTGATTCTTTCAATTTATCACAGTATTGAGCTGTCCGTCGGTCTTGCCACACAATCGCATGATAAACAGGCTTGCCGGTAGTCCGGTCCCATACCACTGTAGTTTCCCGTTGATTCGTAATACCTATACCCGCAATTTCATTTAGCGTAATTCCGGACTTCACCAGGACATCTGCTATCGTAGCGGCTTGTGTGCTCCAAATCTCTTCTGCATCGTGTTCCACCCATCCCGGCTGAGGATATATTTGGTTCAACTCCCGCTGAGAAACGCTCACTGCAACACCCCGATGGTCAAAAAGAATACTTCGGCTGCTCGTCGTCCCCTGGTCGAGGGAAAGAATATAAGATGAAGGCATTAATAATTTACTTTATCAGGTAAGTTATCAAAAAGATAGTTTGCAGTATGAGGAGAGATAATGTAAATGAAGATGGCCTATATCAAGTAAATGATAAAGGCCATCTAAAATGTTGATCGTAATTTATAAGCTCAATACGAAGAGCCTTTTATTCGATGATAATCATCTTTTTAGTAGCTGAGTATTGATTTGCATCAAGCCTGTAATAAAGTACACCTACTGAAGGCATGTCTTTGCTGCTTAAGGCTATCGTGTTATAACCTTTTACAGAAAGTTGATCCTTCACCATTAATACTTT
>JAYUXX010000142.1:0-11615 GCA_043752765.1 Saprospiraceae bacterium
CACCTGTGGGCTTGTGTAATCAACAACCACTGGTGTCTCAGATCGATGCATCGGGATTCACGTCGGGTGATTTTTTCCCGATTGGTACGACAACCCAGATCTATGCTATTACAGATCAATTAGGATATACGCTTGAATGTGCATTTAATGTTCAGGTAGTTGAATTCCCTGAATTGGTAGCACTTGCTTGTCAGGACACACTCCATGTTTCAGTTGTATTTGAATGTGAAGCAGTGGTAACCGCCGACATGTTATTAGAAGGTGATCTGTATGGATGTTATGACGATTATGTCATCACATTTACTGACCCATCTGTAGTCTATGAAGGTGGAGTACTGCAGGGTGGAGAATTTATTGGTCAATATCTTGAAGCTTGTATCACAGATCCATCCAATGGAAATTTCTGCTGCAGTCAATTATTGATTGAAGATAAATTGCCACCGGTCATTACCTGCTCAGACATTACACTTGATTGTACAGATAATATCGCACCTGAAGCTATTCCTCATTTCCCCGTACCTGATGGTACTACAGTAGTTCCATTAGGAGGTAATCAATACCAGGTAATAGGAATCGATAATTGTGGAACAACCACACTTAGTTATACCGATGTGGAAGAAGTGCACATGTGTGACGGTGAATTTGCACGAATCATCACTCGTACATGGGTTGCCGTGGATGGCAGTGGTCATTCCGTAACTTGTACAGAACAAATATTCTTACGTAGAGGAACGATATCTGATTTCGATTTACCGGGTGATACAACCATATTCTGTGGTAATCTCTGTTTACGTCCTGACGGAACTCCTGATCCTGATTGTATCGGTGGAATCGAAGGACCATTTTGTGGTCAGTTCTTCCTGGGTTATATTGATAAAGTGATCCCATATTGCGGCGCCTCATATGCTGTTAAGCGTGAGTGGACTCTTGTTGACTGGTGTTCTGGTATTGTCGTGGATCACGTTCAGATCATTAATGTAGAGGATAGCATAGCTCCTGTCATCGACTGTCCGGATACAATTTTGATAAGTGCTGAATTTGGTAAGTGCGGTTCCTTAGTAACGCTGACACCTCCAAACGCCTTTGACGCTTGTGGTTCGGGTCCGATCACCTACGAACTGATTTTTAACAATCAAATTATTTTGCCTGTCAATGGAGAATATATCCTGTCAACATTAGGACTCGGATATTATGATGTTCAATGGAACGTGAGAGACGATTGTAATAATTTGTCGATCTGCGAGACCACAATATTCCTGTTTGATGATACCCCACCTGTTGCATATTGTGATAAACACACAGTAATTGCCATCAACAACCAGGATCCTATGGGTGTAGCATTACTTCCTGCCACAACATTAGATGATGGAAGTTTTGATAATTGCGGGCCGGTAACTTTCCGCGCACGCCGCATGGATAGTTGTATTGATTTTGACTGGACATCTAACGGAATGGCGCATCAGCCTGATGGCATCGTCAATAATCTTGACAGGGGATTAACCTATAATGACTTTGTGCCTGTGTCATGCTGCGATGCCGGACAGGATTATATACTTGTTCAACTAGAAGTAAGAGACCTGCATGGTAATGTCAATTATTGTATGGTTGAAGTTCAGGTACAGGATAAAATAGCACCGTTCATCACATGTCCTCCGGATATCACTGTAAGCTGTGAATTCTGGTTTGATCCTAACGTACTTGAAAACCCTTCTAACCGAACGTTCGGAACCGTAGTGGATGGATTCTTATTTGATGAAAGTGATCGTCAACCGGTTGAAGTCAATGATCCAGGAAATCCTAATTTTCCACAACCACATGTATGGGGAATCGATGGATATGTGATTGATAATTGTAACCTCGATCTTGATATACGTGTAACTGTTAGCGATGACTGTAGTGGTGATGATCTTCCCGGAGATGCACCTGAGGGAGCTGTTAAATTGATTCAAAGAAGATTTACAGCCACTGACCCTGCAGGACGAGTAGGATTTTGTACACAACGTATTTGGGTCGTCAATTTTGATCCTTTCTATATCAATACAGCTAACCCACTGGATCCAAATGATGATGTGATCTGGCCTGTAGATATTGAGGTTGATCATTGCGGAATTCCTGATACAATTTATCCGATCATTCTGAATGATGCATGTGCAACTGTTGGAATTAACCTGAAAGAAAAAAGATTTGAATTACTTGATGGTGATTGCCTGAAGATATTAAGAGAGTGGACTATCATCGACTGGTGTCAGTACAATTCACAGACTGGAGAAGGGCTTTGGGAATACACACAAGTGGTAAAAATCACAGATAGCGCAGGTGCGTTATTTACAGACTGTCATTCAGATATTCGCGTTTATTGTGATGCTGATGATGAAGTAACGCCTGTTGTCGACCCTGATTTCGAAACATCATGCTTTGTACACCTCAATATCACGAAACACATTGAAGATATTTGTTCAAATGCTGTCACGTATGATGTAAAAATCTATCCGCCTAATAGCTCGACTCATATTCAGGCTGTTCCACGCACAGTAGTAATCATGAATCCGGATGGTACATTTGATCTGCGACTTAATACTGCTACCAGCCCGAATCTTACACTAAGGAATTATGGACTTGAATATAACAATCCGAATATTCCGGGTGAACATTATAAGATCATCTGGTTTGTAGAAGATGGCTGCGGTAATATCACAAGCTGCGAAGACCGCATCAGACTTGAAGATTGTAAACAACCTACACCGGTTTGTATCAATGGCCTAAGTACAGTGCCTATGCCATCCACAGGAAATATCACGATCTGGGCAAAAGATTTTGATGCGAGCAGTTTTGATAATTGCACGCCTGAAAGTCAATTACGTTATTCATTCTCTGGTACGGTGTTTCAACCATCACGATTATTCACATGCGAGGATATCCTGGCACTGGGTGTTGAACTTCCAATTGACGTATGGGTTTGGGATATCTGGAACAACAAAGATTATTGTTCGACCACTATCGTCTTCACAGATCCTACCGGTGTATGTGGATTACCTATGGAAGGTGTGAGCGGTCTTATTACGACACCTCATCAAAATAATACCATAACGAATGTAGGTGTGAACCTGATCAAAGAAGGTCAAGTGTTTGGAACATTTACAACAAGCGCTGATGGAAGTTTTAATTTCCCGGTTGTACCTGGAGGTTATATGTATTCCCTTGAAGCAGATCGGAATGATGATCCACGGAATGGGGTTACGACTCTTGACCTTGTTAAGTTGCAGCAACATATCCTTGGTTCTGAACCATTGACAAGTCCATATCAACTGATAGCTGCGGATGCAAACAACAGTAGCAAGGTTTCAGCGATTGACCTTATAGAGATCCGTAAACTTATCCTGGGACGTTATGATTCGTATCCGACTAACAGATCATGGAGATTTATTCCTGAAAACTTTGTTTTCACCGATCCATACAATCCATGGCCTTTTGATGAAGAAGCAACTTTTATGGTTGACACGAATAATATCATTGAGGATTTTATCGGTGTAAAAATTGGTGACCTCAATCAATCTGTAAATGCAGGCTTGCACCAGATTGTACCACGGAGTGATCTATCGGCTTCTCTTTCTGCGATTGATCGCAAAGTTGTAGCAGGTGAAGTATTCGATATTCAATTTGACATGACTGATTTCAACCAATATATGTTGGGAGGCCAGTGGGAAATGAAATTAAATGGTGCACGCATCAAACAAATTACACCATTAGCACCTGGCATGACGGATGAGATGATCTATGTAAAAGATTATGCAATCCGTTTTTCCTGGACATCACAGGAAGCGGTTCTTTCATCCGGTATCATGACGGTGCAATTGGAAGCCATGACATCCGGAATGATCAGTGAGATGATTATGATGGACAATTCTTTCTTTACATCAGAGGTATATGATGAAAATGAAGAAGTCTACAATTTAAAACTTGATTGGAAATTGGGAGTATCCGAAGAAATATCCGAACAGATTCAATTACATCAAAACACACCGAACCCATGGAATGATCAAACTGTCATCCCATTTGAAATTCCAGAAGCTGGGGAGGTTACAATTAACATAACAAATGCAATCGGAGAGGAAGTGATGCGTACTGCACGTCATTTCAGCTCAGGAAAGCAGCAGTATAAGATAAGTAATCAAAGTTGGCCAGCCGGCATGTACTACTACACGCTACGGTTTGGAGATACCCAACTGACGAAGACAATGTTGATCCTGAATAAGCGTTGACGCAAGTCCGCAAAGATGATACCCCGGACAATGGTCCGGGGTTTTGTCATTTGTAGTGGGTGGACTACCTTTGCCCTCCCTTCTATGAAAGTCACTGACTATTTCAATCAAAGTCCAGGAAAGACATTAATGTCTTTTGAAATCCTTCCTCCGCTTAAAGGCGGAAGCATGGCTGATATTTTTAAGCTCCTTGATGCTCTCATGGAGTTCAAACCCCCATTCATCGATGTCACTTATCATCGCGAAGAGTTTGTCTATACCAAACACGAAAGCGGCTATTACGAAAAGACCGCTATCCGTAAGAGGCCCGGAACGGTTGGAATATGCGCTGCGATCATGCATAAGTATGGTGTTGAAGCAGTTCCCCACCTGATATGTGGAGGATTTACAAAAGAAGACACTGAAAATGCCCTGATTGACCTCAACTTCCTTAACATACGGAATGTTCTGGCACTTCGTGGCGATGCCATGACCTTTGAAGATAAATTCATGACCACTCCAGGCGGCCATTCATATGCATTGGATCTCGTGAAGCAGATCTCGGACATGAATAAAGGCAAGTACCTGGATGTTAATATTGAAAAAGGAAGTAAGACAGATTTTTGTATAGGCGTGGCGGGTTATCCGGAAAAACATTTTGAGGCTCCCAACATGGACTATGATCTGTTTTATTTATTCGAAAAGATTAAAGCAGGTGCAGATTACATTGTTTCTCAAATGTATTTTGACAACAAAAAATATTTCGAGTATGTAAATGCGTGCAGGGCGAAAGGAATCACGGTTCCACTCGTTCCCGGGATCAAACCATTAACCCGCAGATACCAGTTAGCAGCCATCCCGAGAAAATTCTTCGTCAATATGCCTGATGAACTCGTGCGGGAAGTCAATAAAGCCCAATCGGATGCAGATGTTGTGGATATTGGCATTGAATGGACGATCGAACAATGCAAAGAACTCATTAAGGAAGGTGTTCCCTGTATACACTTCTATACCATGGGAGATGTCAAGACAATTATCCGTATTCTGAAAGGGATCATGTAACCTAAGTGTATATCTTAGGTGCATGATGTTTCGATTTTTTATCAGCTGTATTTGCATTTGGGTTATTCTAATACCTTCCCTGCAAGGCCAGCACGTCAGGCTGAAATCGCCCGATGAATTTCTTCCGTACAAGCATGGCACGCGGTTCACGCCTCACCATTTATTAGTCGAATATTGTCGACATGTAGATGAAGCCAGTGAGAAAGTCAACCTAATCGAATACGGAAAGACTTACGAACTGCGCCCTCTGATCGCCTGCATTATCAGCAGTCCCCAGAATATGAAGCGGATAGAGGACATCAGGCAAAATAATTTAAAACGTACAGGAATGATGCCTGGCGATGCGCTTCCGGAGGACATAGCTATTGTTCATCTCAGCTATTCGATTCATGGAAATGAAGCTGCAGGATCTGAAAGTTCAATGGCAGTTATTCATGCTTTAGCAAAAGGAGGTACAGGCATTGATACCTGGTTGGCCAATACGATTGTAATCATTGATCCCAGTCTGAATCCCGATGGTTATTCACGATATTCCCACTGGAATAACAGTGTTAGTGGAGCACCATTCAATGCCAGTCCGGATACACGCGAGCATGACGAGCCCTGGCCTGGAGGAAGAACAAATCATTATTATTTTGATCTCAACAGGGATTGGGCATGGTTGACACAACAGGAAAGCAGAGACCGTGTAGCGTTTTATCTGAAATGGATGCCTCATGTCCACGCAGACCTGCATGAGATGTTTGGTGAGTCGAGTTATTTTTTTGCTCCCGCTGCACAACCTTACCTTCCATATCTCACTTCCTGGCAGTCTGAATTCCAGGTTGACATCGGCAAAAATCACGCCTCCTATTTTGATAAAGAAGGCTGGAGATATTTCACCAAGGAATATTTCGATCTATTCTATCCGTCGTATGGAGATACGTATCCGATGTTATCCGGCGCCATTGGTATGACTTATGAGCAATCTGGCCATGCATTTGCAGGAAGAGCATTGCTCGTAAATAATGGTGATACACTTAAATTGTCCGACAGGATTGCGCATCATTACACAACTTCATTATCCACCATTGAGGTGGCCTCGAAAAATGCATCACGACTTGTAAAAGAGTTTGGACAGTATTATAAAAATGCGATCTCAAATCCTGCCGGATCTTTTAAATATTATGTCATCAAAAATTCGAATCACGCAGGGCGCATCATTGATCTTATTTCATTGCTTGACCAGCAAGGCATACAATATGGGGTCATTAATAGAGAAACCAAAGCGATCAAAGGATTTAGTTATTTCGCACGGGGTCAGGTAACATTTACTCCGGAAGCGGGTGACATGGTAATACCAACCTCGCAGCCAAGATCTGCATTATTAAATGCGTTATTTGAACCTGAGGCTGCACTCGCAGACTCATTGACGTATGATATCACTGCATGGTCAGTTCCTATGGCGTATGGCCTGAGCACTTTTGCTACATCGGAATCTTTAGCATTTATACCATATTTTCCAGTAACGGTTCCAAAAATCAATTTCAATTCTAAGCCATATGCTTACGCAATTGAATGGGGGTCTGTTCCTTCAACCAAATTGTTAGCATCGATCATTTCTGAAGGTATTGTCGCACGATATGCGGCTGAAGATTTTAAAGTAAATGGTGTTGAGTATAAAGCAGGTACAATAGTTATCCTGAGAGCAGATAACCGGCAACGATCAGGCTTTGATGATATCATCCGAAAGAAATTTACGAATGCAGTTGTACCCGTTTCATCCATTTCAACGGGCTTCGTAGAGTCTGGTAAAGACCTTGGATCGGACAGCTATGCATTAGTCAGAAAACCGAATGTATTATCGATTGCAGGAGATGGGGTGAGTTCACAAAGTATTGGACAGGTTTGGCATTTTTTTGAAGAAGAATTAAACTATCCGATTCATCTCGTCGAACCTGATCAGATCAATAATGTCGCGTTGAATAAATATAATGTGCTGATCCTGCCCGAAGGCTTTTACAATCTGGACAATGATTTTTTGCAAAAATTGTCTGCATGGACAAGGTCAGGAGGTCAGGTTATTGCTATTGGATCAGGTATCCGTCAGCTTTCAGGAAAAGATGGTTTTGCAATCAAATCAAAGTCAAAGCCAACTGAAGAAAAGCCCATTGAAGAGGATCCTGCCCATTATCCTGAAGCTTATAATTCCTTCCTGCGAAAATCAATTTCCTCAGATATAGGTGGCGCTGTATTCCAGACCGTGAAGGATGAAACAAATCCCCTTACCTATGGTCTAGGGGAATCCTATTGGACACTAAAAACATCTACCTCCGCTTATGCATGGTTACCCGCAGGGGCCAATGCCATCTATCTGGATGATAAGCCGAATTATTACGGGTTTGCGGGGTCCAAAGCGTTGGAGAAAATAAATAAAACATTGGTCGCTGGAAGAGAGCCCTCAGGAGCAGGAGGCATTGTTTATCTGGTAGACAATCCTTTGTTCAGGTCTTTCTGGAATAGTGGTAAAGTCCTCTTTTCGAATGCACTATTCTTCTAGAAATGCAGACAGGTAGTCTGATTTTTTAAAATTAACGTAATGGAACTCATCAATATCTCTATTTTGACACGCTCAAAGGGATCCGGTGCCGGATACTTTGTGCGCTGATATCTCATTCCGTTCATAACTAAAACCATAAATGAAAAACCAATTATTTGCAAAGAAGAAATACGCTGACCTCATGGCACAGGCGGAAGCCTCTACGCTAAAGCGTTCGCTGGGAACTTTCGAATTAACTATGTTGGGTATCGGGGCCATTATCGGTACCGGTATTTTCGTATTGACGGGAAAGGCTGCAGTTGGAACTGAACATGCACTTGGCGCTGGTCCTGCATTGACCATTTCTTTTATGGTGACAGGATTCGCCTGTGCGATGGCAGCGCTTTGTTATGCAGAGTTTGCATCCATGGTCCCCATTTCAGGAAGTGCTTACACATACTCTTACTATTCATTTGGGGAATTGATGGCCTGGATTATTGGCTGGGACCTCGCTTTGGAATATGCGGTTGGTAACATCGCGGTTGCAATTGGTTGGTCAGGTTATTTCGGAAGTTTCCTAGAGGGCTTCGGCATACATTGGCCGGGGGCGCTGGGGGCGTCCACAGGAACAGAGATGGCACAACTGCCGACAGGGCAATGGATCCCGTTAGCCTCTGCGCAGGCTAATTATGCGGACATCGTAGGAACATTACCTACTACTACGGCTCTTTTCAACCTACCTGCTTTTCTGATTACTGCATTGATCACAATTCTGTTGGTGGTCGGGATAAAAGAATCAGCACGCGTCAATGCAACATTGGTGATCGTAAAGCTTGCTTTGATTGCTTTATTCCTGATTTTCGGATTACCGCATTTTAATCCGGATGTTCATTGGGCTAATTTTGCACCGAACGGATGGAGTGGTGTGATGACAGGTGCTGCACTTGTATTCTTTGCCTATGTAGGATTCGATGCGGTTAGTACAACCGCGGAAGAAGCGAAAAATCCACAGCGGGATATTCCACGGGGTATGATTTATTCACTTCTGATATGTACTGTTCTCTATATCGCAGTAGCTGCTCTCCTTACCGGGATGGTTCCGCTGTCTCTTTTAGGAAATGAAAAACCAGTTGTGTCTGCTTTGCAGGGAGTAGGAGAGGATCGGATCGCGTTTATCATTGCGATGGGAGTAACTCTGACGATGCCTACGGTTTTACTTGTGATGCAACTTGGACAAATCAGAATTCTCTATTCGATGAGCCGCGATGGTTTGATTGGAGGAATCTTTAGCCGGGTCAGTAGTCGTTTTAAAACACCTGTACAAGGGACACTTATCGTTGGTACCGTTGTGGCGCTACTTGCGGCAACAATCAACATAGACGTGGCGGCAGAGCTTACCAATATTGGAACCTTATTCGCTTTCGTTCTGGTGGCGATTGGTGTATTCATCTTGCGCCGGACGCAACCCGACATCCCTCGAAAATTCAGAGTACCTATTTATCCGGTAGTATGTGCGGCTTGTGTTCTGATATGTATTTACCTGATGGTATCACTTCCGTGGACTACATGGGTTCGGTTTTTCTTGTGGATGGCTTTGGGTATTGTAGTGTACTTCGTCTACAGTAAGAACCATAGCAAGCTCCGGGAGAATTCTAACGGATAAAAAATTTATTCCGTTGTCGGGCATTAAATTTTAATGCTCAAAAAACCTTAAAATTGGCATGTAGGGGCACAAAATTTTGTTCACCCACCAATGGCAATTTTTGGTTTCCATTCATCACATTTTTTGTTTTCCTTGTATGGTAACAATTTCTTTTCCCTACATCCAAATAGGGGCACAAAGACAACACGTCCAATCATAAAAATTGCCATTGGGTAAGGGCACAAAATTTTGTGCCCTTACCCAATAATTCATAATTTTCATGGTTGTAACTCTGACCCGATTATGAAAATCTTTCTCCTCTTTTCAGTCCTCGCTTTTGCAATTTCCTGCAAAGAAAAATCTACACCGGTGGCCGATATCATGGCACCACCTAAAATCATGTGTGCACCTCCATTAGTAGATTCGGAATGGTACACGTCAGGAAAGCCAGCCCCTCTTTTCGAAGGAATGGATATAATGAGTTATCCCGTGTCAACAAAAAATCCGGAAGCCCAGAAATATTTCAATCAAGGTTTACTACTATCCTACGCTTTCAACCATGCAGAAGCAGCCCGTTCATTCTTTCATGCGACACGCTTAGATCCAAAATGTGCGATGTGTTTTTGGGGTTACGCTTATGTCCTCGGACCCAATTACAATGCAGGGATGGAACCGGATAATTTCCAAAGGGCACACGATGCTGCCATGCAGGCAAGTAAACTGTCTGATAACGTAACAGCCAAAGAAAAAGCACTGATCGCAGCAATGGTGGCCCGTTACGCCACTGATACACTAGAAGATCGACGACCACTCGACAGCGCATATATGATCGCTATGAGAGCCATTCACAAAATTTATCCGGAAGATGTAGATATCGCTGCACTGTATGCAGAATCGCTGATGGATATGCATCCATGGGATCTTTGGGAGACAGACGGCCGTTCGAAACCATGGACACCGGAGATCATAAAAGCCATTGAACATGCTATCGAAATGAATCCAAAACATCCCGGAGGACATCACTTCTATATACATGCCATGGAAGCCTCATCCGAACCTGAGAAAGCTCTGGCCAGTGCGAAAGTATTTGATGATGGTCTCGTACCAAATGCAGGACATCTTGTGCACATGCCTTCTCACATTTATATCAATACAGGTCATTATCATCTGGGCTCACTTGCCAATATCAAGGCCGTAAAATTGGATAGCAATTATGTGACGCAATGTCATGCGCAGGGATCATACCCAATCGCTTATTACCCGCACAATTACCATTTTCTTGCAGCCACTGCAACCCTGGAAGGTAAGAGCGAATGGGCAATCGATGCGGCTAAAAAAATATCCAGCCTGACTAACCATAAAGGAATGCTCGAGGCTCCACTCGCAACATTGCAACATTATTATAGCATCCCCTACTTTGTAAAAGTCAAATTTGAACATTGGGAAGAAATACTTAATGAAGGTTCACCGGAAACTGCTATGTTATATCCACGCGGAGTCTACCATTATGCGAAGGGAATGGCGCATCTTGGAATGGATGATCTGGAGAAAGCACAGACTGAATTAAATCACCTGACAATGCTTGCAAAGGAGGATACGTTAGCAGCCTTGACTATCTGGGGATTCAATTCGCTTCAACAAGTTCTTTTGATCGCACAAAATGTACTCGCAGGGGAAATAGCAGCAAAGCAGGAAAAGTATACAGAAGGTGTTCAACTCTTGCGTGAGGCAGTCGCACTTGAAGATCAGTTGCTTTATCAGGAACCACCGGATTGGTTTTTCTCTGTACGTCATCACCTGGGTGCCATCCTGCTTGATGCAAAAAGAAATGTAGAGGCTATCACTGTTTATCAGGAGGACCTGGAAACTTTTCCATTGAACGGCTGGGCACTCAATGGTCTTGCGCAGGCTTATCGGGCCAACAAACAATCGGATAAAGCAAAGGAAGTTGAAACCCAATTTAAAGAAGCCTGGGCTCATGCGGACGTGAAATTAGTTGCATCACGTATTGAGTAGCATATTTCTTTCATGATTGATCTCATCCGTTTTTTATTCGAAGTTTTCGTTTGACAAAAAGATCCACGATCCTGATCATTATTGTCTGCGCTCAATTCGCAAGCGTATCCCTATGGTTTGCGGGCAATGGTGTCATGGA